>CALVMA010000001.1 GCA_944341655.1 uncultured Clostridia bacterium
TGAACGCTGCGGTAAAACGGATACGTCTGCGCGAGCGTTGCGACGAAAGGGTGCGAGCGTATGAACGCTGCGGCAAAGCGGATACGTCTGCGCGAGCGTTGCGCCGAAAGAGGCGAGCGTATGAAAAGGAAGATTTGATCGAACGGCTTACAAACGCGGAGCCCCGCGGCGCAAAAAATTTGCGCCGCGGGGCTCCTTTACGTTACGAACAAAGGCGGGCAGAAAACTCTGCCGCCTTTGTTCGTGAGTTTTCGATCCGGTTTTTTGACGGCCTTCCCTCTGCTTTTCGCAGGCGCTCCGCGCTTTGTTTTTTTGCCGTTCGTCCTTTTATTCGCCCAACAGCACGGCACGAAGTTCCGAAAAAGAAGAAACAAACCTTTGCGCGCCCGCGCAAAGGAGCTGCTCTTTCGTGCGGTACCCCCACAACACGCTCACGCAATCCATGCCCGCGTTTTTTGCCGTCTGCACGTCCGTGTCCCCGTCGCCGACAAAAACGGCATCCCGCGGCGATACCCCCAGCTCTTTTAACGTCAACAGCGTCGAAGCGGGATCCGGCTTGACGGGTACCCCGTCCCTGTTGCCGAATACGGCATCGAAAGAAAATTCTTTGAGCAACGTCGCATTCAGCGCATCGGCCGCCGGCTGCGATTTGTTCGTTACGACCGCTATCTTCATGCCCGCCCCTTTCAACGCGGCAAGGCATTCCCTCTCTTGCGGAAATAATTTCGTGCGCTCGTTTTTACAGCGAAAATGAATGGGACAATACACTTCCTTATAAAAATATTCCGCCATACCGCGCTTTTCTTCGGGCAGCGCGCAAGCCGCAAACTGCAACCCGCCGTGCCCCACATACGCGCGCGTCTGCTCCGCCGTGATCGGCGGACACCCGAACCGCTCCAACGCCTCGTTCATACAGGCATTCAGATCGGGCAACGTATCCAGAATCGTACCGTCCAGATCAAAAATGACCGCTTTTTTCATACGTCTGCTCCTTTCGGTCACATCTTTTCAGGCACACCGATCCCGAGCAATCCCAATGCGTTCTTCAGAACGATCAGCGTCGCCTCCGTCAAGGCAAGACGGAAACCGCGCACTTCCTTTTCCGCATTCAGGATCGAACAATCGAAATAGAATTTGTTGTAAACCTGCGCCAGATCCACCGCATAACGCGCAATGAAACACGGCTCGTACTTCTCCAAAGCATCGTGCAATACGCCAGGAAAATCCGCAAGGACTTTGATCAGCTCAAATTCCTGCACGCAGATATTCCCCACCGCAAAGCCGCCCGCATGCCCGCCCTTCTCCAGAACGCTGTTCGCCCGCGCACAGGTGTATTGTACATAACAGGACGTCTCTCCGTCGAAATTCAGCACTTTGTCGTACGAAAAAGTGATGTCCTTGATCTTATTGTTGTAGAGCGCCCCGAATATCACCGCGCCTACCCCGACCGTCTTGGCGATCGCTTCCTTGTTCTCCAAAGACGGATTCTTTTCGGTAATGATGCCCAGCGCCTTCTCCACGCACTTTTCTATGACGTCCTCCAAATAAACGACTTTTCCTTTGCGCGTGGACATCGAGCCGTCTTCCAGCGATACCATGCCGTATGCCACATGAACAAGGTCTTTCGCCCATTCCTTCCCCATGAGCTCCAACACCTTGAAAAATTGCTTGAAATGCAGGTTTTGCTGGTACGCCACCACGTACAGGCATTTATAAAAATCGTACGTCTGCTTGCGGTATATCGCCGCCGCAATGTCACGCGTGGCATACAGCGACGCTCCGTCCGAACGCAGAATAATGCACGGCGGCATCCCGTACGCTTCCAGATCGACGATCTGCGCGCCTTCGCTCTCTTTCAACAATCCTTTTTCCCGCAATTCGTCCACCACGGGCTGCATCTTGTCATTATAAAAACTTTCGCCCGCCCAACTGTCAAAATGTACGTCCAAAAGATCGTAGATCTTGCTCACGTCCTTGAGCGTCAGCTCCTTGAACCATTCAAACAACGCGACGCTTTCTTCGTCTTTGTCTTCGATCTTTTTGAAAAACGAGCGCGCTTCATCGTTCAGCGCAGGATCTTTTTCCGCTTCTTCATGAAAACGCACGTACAGCGCGTTCAGCGCCCGAAGCCCGCCCCTTTCTATGTCTTCCTTCCTGCCCCAGCGCTTGTACGCCGAAATCAGTTTGCCGAATTGCGTGCCGTAATCGCCCAAATGGTTGATCCCTACCGGCGTGTATCCCAAAAATTTGTGGAGCTTATACAGCGAACTCCCCAAAACCGTCGTGGATAAATGACCGATATGAAAAGGCTTCGCTATGTTCACCGACGAATAGTCGATGCACACCGTCTTCCCCTTCCCTTCATCGGAAGAACCGTATTTTTCACGCTCCGCAAAAATACGCGAAAGCGTCTGCTTTGCCCAAAATACCCTGTCGATGCGGAAATTGACATACCCGTTCACCGCCGAAACTTCGGATACGATCTCATCCGTCGGATATGCGTCCGCTATCTCCTGCGCGATCAGCGCCGGCGCCTTGCGCATCGTTTTCGCCAGACGGAAACAGGGCAACGCAAAATCACCCATCTCCGTATTCGGCGGCAACGCAAGCATGGTATATATTTCGTCCTGACTCAATCCGCCGGCTTCGATCCGCTCGGCGATATGCTTTTTAAAATCCATAACCGTCCTCTGCTCTTTCTTCGTTCCTTTTCAGTTTACCACAAATTCCGCTTTTTGACAACTTTTTCGCCTTTTGCCCCGCCTTTTATTTTGAGAATTTTGCTTTTTGTATTATAATGTTTAGGTATGAACCGCGCATGGCCTTTACCGCCGCGCATAAACAGAGGTATTCTTATGAAATTAGGTGTCGTAGGATTGCCGAACGTCGGCAAATCCACCCTTTTTAACGCGATCACGCACGCGGGCGCGGAAGCCGCTAATTATCCCTTCTGCACCATCGAACCAAACGTCGGCGTCGTTGCCGTTCCCGATGAGCGCCTGGATAAGCTCGCCGCCCTCTACGACAGCAAAAAAATCACCCCCGCCGTCATCGAGTTCGTCGATATCGCAGGCCTCGTAAAAGGCGCCTCCAAAGGCGAAGGCCTCGGCAATAAATTCCTCTCGCATATCCGCGAAGTGGACGCCATCGTCCACGTCGTGCGCTGCTTCGAGGACGAAAATATCACCCACGTCGAAAACAGCATCGACCCCGTACGCGATATCGAAACCATTAACCTCGAACTCATCCTCTCCGACATGGAGGCCGTTCAGCGCCGCCTCGATCGCGCCAAAAATTCCGCCAAGGGCGGCGATAAAAAATTTCTCGCCGAAGCAGAGTTTTTACAGAAAGTCTACGACCACCTGTCCAAAGAACAGTGCGCCCGTACCTTGCCCCTCTCCGACGAAGAACGGGAATATATGCAAAACCTGTTTTTACTCACTTCCAAACCCGTCATCTACGCCGCCAATATCTCCGAAAAAGATATGGGTAAAGCGGACGCCGATCTGCCTTACGTCAGAAAAGTTGAAGAGTTCGCCGCCAAAGAAGGAAGCGAAGTGCTCGTCATCTGCGCCAAAACCGAGGAAGAACTCTCTCAGCTCCCCCCCGACGAAGCCCAGATGTTTTTGGAAGAACTCGGCCTTTCCGAAAGCGGACTCAACCGCCTCATCAAAAAATCCTATTCCCTGCTCGGCCTCATCAGCTACCTCACGGCAGGCGAAAAAGAAACGCGCGCATGGACGATCGCCAAAGGCACCAAAGCCCCCCAGGCGGCAGGCAAGATCCACACCGACTTCGAAAAAGGCTTCATCCGCGCCGAGGTCGTGGACTGGGAAACTTTGATCGAATGCGGAAACTACAACGCCGCAAAAGAAAAAGGCAAAGTGCGCTCGGAAGGGAAAGATTACGTCATCAAAGACGGCGACGTCGTGCTCTTCCGTTTCAACGTCTGAGCATCGCACGGTTTGAATACGACCTCTCTTTTTATCCGCTTTTTTGCCCCGCAAAAAGCGGATAAAATTTCGGCGGTTCGCCTCCTTCCGACTTAAAATTTCATGATACAAGGCCGCCGCGCATTTTTGCGCGGCGGCCTTGTATTTATTCTATGAAAACTTTATAAAACACGGCACTCCGTTCGGCGGCCGATCCGCCCCGAAAACCGCTGAATGCGGTTTTCGGATCATGCTTTTACTTTTTTGAAAATATACATACGGCTCATGACGCCGCCGCTGTTTTTGACCGCGGTTTCAAAATCGAAAAGATCTGCCAGAGGAAAATCACCGTTCATCAGAAGATCGCCGTTCGCTCTGAAAGAACCTTCCTGCCCCCAAACGGACACTTCGTACGATACGCCCGCGTTCAAACCTTTAAACCGTACCGTCGGCAACGGCCCGAACGTATGGCGCTCCATAAGGAATACCCCCGCGATCGCCGTGTTCTTATCCTTGGCGACCGTCATGAATCCTTCGATCCCCGCCCCTTCCAGACGGTACTGCTCCCCGAATTGCAGCAGCTTCCGGTTCTGCTTATAAAAAGCGATCTGCTCCTTTACTTCCTCCGTTTCCTCGGGCGTAAACTTCGTCGTGTCCAACTCGTAGCCCAACACGCCGCCGCAGCAAACCGCAAACCTCGTCCGCAGCGAATTCGTGTTCCCCGTCTGATGGTTCGGGCACGCCGAAACATGCGCCGCAATCGCCGATTGCGGATACCCGTACGCCGTTCCTCTCTGAATGGATATCCTCTCGCGCGCGTCCGTATCGTCGCTCGTCCAGTACTGCGGGAAATAACAGAGATTCCCCAAATCAAAACGCCCGCCTCCGCTCGCGCAACCTTCAAACAACACGAACGGGAATTTCTTCACGATCTTGGATACGACCCTGTAATACCCCAGCATGTACCTGTGGAAATATTCGCCCGCTACGATCCCCTTGCCGTAACAATCGGTCATCGAACGGTTGAAATCCCATTTCACATACGCCGCATCGCTGCGCGAAATCACGTCGCTGATCACGCGGATCACATAATTTTGTACCTTTTCGTCCGCCATGTTCAGCATGAGCTGGTGGCGCATCCGCGTCGGCGTCCGCCCGGGGATCTTCATCGCAAAATTCGGATGCGACCGATACAGGTCGCTGTCTTCGCTGATCATCTCGGGCTCCACCCAGATCCCGAACGACAATCCGATCTTGCGGATCTTGTCCGCAAGTTCGGCAAGCCCGCCGCCCGTCTTTTCGACGTTATCGTACCAGTCCCCCAAAGAACAGGCGTCGTTGTCGCGTTTGCCGAACCAGCCGTCATCCAAAACAAACAGCTCCGCACCCGCCTCTTTCGCCGATTCGGCCATCGCCAAAATCTTTTCGCTGTTGAAGTTAAAATATGTACCTTCCCAGTTGTTCACCAGCACGGGCCGCTCCCGCCGTTTCCACTTCCCGCGGATTATGTGCTCCGACACAAACGCGTGCATGCGGCCGCTCAACGCATCTTCGTCCGGCGCATAACATACCACCGCTTCCGGAGACGCGAATTCTTCCCCCGCCGCAAGACGCCAGTCGAACATAAAATCGTTCATGCCCACCAGAGCGCGCGTCAGCCCGCCCCTTTCCGAATCGAACGTTTCTTTATGATTTCCCGAATACACGAGGTTGAACCCGTACACCCCCTGCCCGCCTTTCGCAATAACAAACGGATTGCGGGTGTGCGATGACATGCCTCGCTTGGAATCGTTGATGAATATGCCGCCGCCGTGCACGCGCGAAACATACTGGCACTCACGCCCCCAGCTGCCTTCGAACGTCACAACCTCGTACCCGTCGCCCGGCAGATCCAGTTGCAGGCTCGCCAGCCTGCGCAACCGTATCTCCTTCCGCGACCCGTTGAAAATCTTCGCGGATACCGCGATCACGTCGCTGTCCTCAAACACCGTGTAATAAAGATAAAGCGCTACCTTCGTGGGAGCATCCACATATTTGAGCTCCAACGTTTTGCCTTCCCCGTACGACGAAGGCAAACCCGCAATCTCCGGCTTTTCCACAAGAACTTTGCTCTTCGAATAAACAAAATCCGCCGCAAATCCTCCGTCCGCATTTTCCAGCACCACACTGTAATCCAAATATTCCGCTTTCCCCGGAGCAGACAGCATCTTTCGCCCCGCACCCGCATACATGCCGAATTCCCATCCCGCATTCAGCTTGCTGCCATAATAAAGATATTCCGCCGCTTCCGCGTCGAGAACCATCGTCGTGTTCACCGTGTCCAGGCGGATAAACTGCCCCTTCTTCCGAATCATGTAAGCCTCCGAACGGATAATTTTTTTCATATTTTCCCCGTCTTTTTCAGTATATCACATTTATTTTTGTTTGTATAGTGAAAAACGCATCTTTTTTTTAAAAAACAAATCGTTCACCTGCTGTTTTTTTTGCGTTTTTTTATCCATACGCCGAAAAAATTACAAAAAATTACCTTTTTTCCGTGAAAAAGCC
>CALVMA010000002.1 GCA_944341655.1 uncultured Clostridia bacterium
GGCAAGGCTCCTCCTTCGCGTTCCGTTCCGTGCGCGGATAGTATTTTTCCTGCGTGCTGAAATTCTGGTCTTTGAGCATCATTTCGCATTCCACCGTGCAATCCACCGCATACGGGTGCGGATTGTACACGAAAACGGGGTATTCTCCCTCCGCCGCGCGCGCCTCTCCGCCCGTCATAAACAAAAATTGCTTGATCTTTGCCTCCGCACAGTTTTCCAGACCGTGGCCGAGCATGCGCAGCGCCGATTGCTCCGCCATGGGAACGTCCGTCCCGGGCAAGACGTCGTGAAATTCCGAAAACAGCAGATCCTGCTGTGCCGATGCGAGCAGTTCCGTCGGATACTCGCCGCCGCCTATTTTTGCATACGAGCTCATCTTTTCGACACAATACAGCTCGTTTTCCAGCTTCATGTGCGCCTGCTTTACGCGGATCTGCGACGTATAACAGCCCTGGAAAAAATAATTCAGTTCCTCTTTCATCACGGGCAGTTTCGCGCGCCGCTCCTGCAGCATCGCAAAATATTCCTCGGGCGTGGAATGCACGATCTGCGTTTCAGGATGCTTTTCCCGCAGACGCTCTATGTCGTCCAAATCCTTCCGCGACGGCCCGCCGCCATGGTTTCCCACCCCCCAAAGCAGGAGCGCGTAATCTTTGTCTTTAAAATAATCCAAGTACTTTTCGACGTACTTCTCCGCCTGACCCATCGGCGTGTTGTAACCGTCCACCGCGCGATGAATGAGCACTTCCGATCCGTTAAAGCCTTTCCAGATCATATCCCGCGACGGAATGTCTTTCAGCGGCCTCGAACAGATGTACCCGATGTATCCCGCATCCTGCAGGATCTGCACCAGCCCCTGCGAATGGCCGAACGAATCGAAATTGATCGCCACGGAAGGCGAAACGCCGAATTTTTCCGCAAAATACCTGCGCCCCGTCAGGATCTGCCGCACAATGCTTTCCCCGCTCGGCATGTTGCAGTCCGGCTGCAGATACCAACCGCCCATAATGTTCCATTTCCCGCTCTTTACGTGCTTTTTGATGCGCTCGAAAAGCACGGGCATCGCATTGTCAATGTTCTCATGCAGAAAAATCGCATTTATTCTGTTTTTACAGCACCAGTCGACAATCTCCGCCGTCTCCTTCGCCCAGTCTTCCGTAATGTCCGTCCCCGAGATCGCCAGACTCCGATGCTCAAAATCAGGATTCTCTACCCCTTCCTCTACCTCGATTTCTTCCGCTTCGGGGATCACTTCCCGTACCCCCGCCGCTTTTATAAACCGACATCCGTTCTTCTTTAATATATCATATACCCCGAACAGCACCCCTCGCGGATAATAACTGCCGATCCGTACCTTCCCTTCCGCATATTTTATAAAATATCCGTCATACCTCAGCTTCCCGCTCATTCCGCTTTCGTTTACAAAGTCTTCTCCGCTGCCCAATATCACTTCCGCTCTCGCCGTGTCTTCACCAAAGTTCTCCGTCGGCTTCTTCCGCATCGCGCTCGTGTATCTTACCCACTCCTCCGCAGCAAAAGCAAGTACGCCGCTCCCTTCCCGCGTATAGGCAATCCCAAGTCCGTCGCTCCCCTTATATGTCTTCGCTTGCACCATAGCCACCTCTTTCATATGCTGAATAATTTTTGCTATTTTAGAAAAAATAATCCTCTAACACGCTCAATAATATCATACATTTTGTAATACGTCAATACTTATTTTGAAAATTTTTTCATAATTTTTTCTAAATTAGAAAAAATAACTTTGAAACACATATTTTACCGCATCGATCGCCGGCCTCGTCGATTTTCGTTTTATCGGAAAGCGAAAGGCACGGAACGCGGCACGGGCGAAACAAAAAAGCAAAGCGCGGCGTGGCACAGGTGAAGAACATGGCGCGGGCGGAACAAAAAAGCAAAGCGCGGCGCGGTACAGGTGAAAGGCAAGGCGCGGGCGGAACGAAAAAGCAAAACGCGGCGCGGTACAGGCGAAAGGCAAGGCGCGGGCGGAGCGGGAAAGCAAAACGCGGCGCGGCACGGCGGGACACAAACAAAAGCGGGCGCAAAATTTTTGCGCCCGCTTTTGAACGGATTTTTCTGTACACCGTGCGGAAATGCCGCACCGTGTCGTTTTGTTTTTTGCGGTCAATCCCCTTCCGCAAGGAAGCCGCGCGCTTTTAAAAGCGCGCCGATCTCGTCGAGGATCTCCTGCGAATCGGCGGAAACCGTATGGTAATGGTAATTTCCCGTGATGTTCTTCAGCGGCGTGGAAACGCCGCTCGCGATCTTTTGCAAAAATTCGTCCGCTTTGCGGCGGGAATCGATGTTCATCGGCGCGCTGATCTTTCCGTACACTTTATGCCATACGAAAACATCCTCCACGCATCCGCCCGCGTCCACGATAAGATACAGCTCTTCGCGCGTCTGCCCGTCCGTGTGATTGGCTTTGAACACGCATTCGGCACGGTTTTTGCCCGCAACGATATAGCCGCGGTTGGTCGCGATGATCTGCGCGCCCTCCGCGCGCAAAAGCGCGATGTCCTGCACGATCACCTGCCGCGATACCCCGAACCGCTCGGCAAGGATCGTGGCGGAAAGCGGCGCCGCTCCCAGCGCTTTCATTATTTGTTTCCGGCGTTCTTCCCCTGCCATTCTCTCCTCCTCCCGCGCCTTACAGCGCGCGCAGATTTTTCAGCGATACGTCCAGAATGGGCGCCGAATGCGTCAGCGCGCCGCTGGATACGACGTCCGCTCCGATGTCTTTGATCTTTTCTATATTTTCCGTCGTCACGTTGCCGGATATCTCCACGACCGCGCGCCCCGCGATCAGCGCGACGGCTTTTTTCATCTCTTCATGCTCCATGTTGTCCAGCATGATGATGTCCGCACCCGCTTCCACCGCCTCTTTCGCCATTTGCACCGTCTCCGCTTCCACTTCGATCTTCGCCGTGAAAGGCGCGTATGCCTTCGCCCGCGCAACCGCCTCTTTGACGCCGCCCGCCGCACCGATATGATTGTCTTTGAGCATCACCGCGTCCGACAAATTGTACCGATGATTGCCGCCGCCCCCCATGCGCACCGCATACTTTTCAAAAATACGCATGTTCGGCGTCGTCTTGCGCGTATCCACCAGGCGCAGTTTGCTCCCCTCGAGAAGCTTTGCGATTTTCGCCGTATAAGTGGCGATCCCGCTCATGCGCTGCAAAAAGTTGAGCGCCGTGCGCTCTCCCGTCAGGATCGCGCGCATATCTCCGCGCACTTCGGCAAGTTTTTCGCCCTTTTTCACGCGGTCGCCGTCTTTGACAAAACAGGTGACGCGCGTCTGTTCGTCCAGCATCTCGAACACGCGCGCAAACACGGGCAAACCCGCGATCACGCCGTCCTGCTTGCACAAAAGCTCCGCCTGCCCCTCCGTACGCTCCCGCAGGACGCAACAGGTCGATACGTCTTCGTTCGTGACGTCTTCCGCAAGCGCCGAACGGATCAGTTCGTCCGCACGGATCTTCATTGTAATTTCGTCAATCACAGCACTCCTCCCGTTCCGCTTCTTCGCGGATCATCTTTGCATAATTTTGTTTGAGCCGACCGTAATCCCCGTACTCCGAAAGATCCGCGGCTATGTGTTTTATACGCACGTCCGACATCTTCTGCGTCATCTGCGCCGCCGCACGCTTTGCCCAGATCAAACTCTCCAAAAGCGAATTGCTCGCCAGACGGTTCTTGCCGTGCACTCCGTTGCACGCCGTTTCCCCCGCGGAAAACAGCCGCTTCATGCTCGTTTTCGCGTTCAGATCCACCTTGACGCCGCCCATAAAATAATGCTGCGCCGGCACGACGGGTATGGGCTGCGTCAATACGTCGTATCCCTCCCGCAGACACCTGTGACGAATGGTCGGAAAATGCTCTGTTATCGTCTTTTCTCCCACCGGCCGCATGTCCAGCCAAACGTGCTTCGTGCCGTCCTTCTTCATCTGCGCCCGTATCTCTCCCGTCACCACGTCCCGCGGCAAAAGTTCGTTGCAGAAACGCTTCCCCTCTTTGTCCAACAGCACCGCGCCCTCTCCGCGCACCGATTCGGAGATCAGAAACCGCCTGCCGTGTTTTTCCGAATAAAAGGTCGTGGGATGGATCTGCACGTAATCGAGATGCTCCACCGCCACGTTGTGCTTCAATGCGATCGCCAGCGAATCCCCCGTCAGGTGCCTGTAATTGGTGGAAT
>CALVMA010000003.1 GCA_944341655.1 uncultured Clostridia bacterium
GGATTGCCGCTCTTTTTGCGATTGACGATCCAGTCCCGCACTTCATAGGCCAGGTTCAGTCACTTTCCTTCCTTTTCCAAAACTTCCACGACGCGCAAAGACTGCACGTTGTGCGAAAACCCGAAAGGCGAAAGCGAATTCAAAACGCGCTCCCCCGCGTGACCGAACGGCGTGTGCCCCAGATCATGCCCGAGAGCGATCGCCTCCGCAAGATCTTCGTTGAGCGACAGCGAACGCGAGATCGACCGCGCGATCTGCGATACGTCGATCGTGTGCGTCATGCGCGTACGGAAATGATCCCCCTCCGGCGAAAAGAATACCTGCGTCTTGTTTTTCAGGCGCAGAAACGCCTTGCTGTAAATGATCCTGTCACGGTCGCGCTGAAATTCCGTGCGCATGTTGCAGGGCACTTCTTCGCGCTCCCTGCCCCGCGTGTTCTCGGATTTGCAGGCATATTCCGAAAAAAACATCTCTTCCATCCGATACCTGCGCTCTTTTACGTCGAATCCGGGCATTTCCCTTTCCCCTTTCCTCGTATTCTCTCCGTTCAAAGCTTTAAAATTCCTGCACAATATATAAATTCGCCGAATTTTGCAAAAATCCTTTTTTATGACAAAAATATTTTAAAAATTTTTGCTTTTTGCAAAAAAACCGCAAGCCCGCGCGCCCGAACTTTTCTTTTTCCCCGAAAATCGGCCGCGCCGCAAAAGTTTCGCGCCGCAACGTCACACAACCGTTCCGCCGTTCACGCGCAGGATCTCGCCCGTAACGTATCGGCTCTGCACCAAAAAACGCACGGCCTCCGCCGCTTCCTCGGGCGTGCCCTGCCTGCCCAGCGGAATGCCTTGCACAAACTCCGCGATCTCTTCTTCCGAAAAGCGCGCGTTCATCTGCGTTTCGATCATGCCCGGCGACACCGCGTTGACGCGGATCCCCGACGGAGCAAGCTCCTTTGCCGCCGCTTTCGTGAACCCGATCAGCGCCGCCTTGCTCGCCGAATACGCCGCCTCGCAGGAGGCGCCCGTTTCTCCCCACATCGACGCGACGTTGACGATACAACCGCCGCGCCCCCTCATCTTCGCCACCGCCGCGCGCGTACACAAAAACGCGCCCGTAACGTTTACCGAAAACAGCCTCTCCCATTCCGAAAGCGGCATGTCCTGGATCAAACCGTACGAAGATATGCCCGCATTGTTGACCAAAACTTCCAGCCCGTACACGGAAGAAAACATTTCTTTGACCTGACGCTCGTCCGATACGTCGCAGCGGATCGCCGTGCCGCCCGCTCCCGTTTCACGGATCAGCCGCAGCGTCTCTTCCGCCTCTTTCTCTTCCTTTCGGTAACAGAACGCGATGTCATACCCCTCCTTCGCAAGGCATACGCATATCGCCCTGCCTATGCCGCGCGATCCGCCCGTTATGAGCGCCGTACTCATTTCCCGCTCCTGAGCGGCAGGGAAAAAGCCTGCACGATCGCCCGCGCGACCTGGTCCGCATCCATGCCGTTGGTATCCACCGTGTAATCCGCACACCCCTCGTATATGGGCGTCCGTCTGTCCAGAAGCGCTTTCATCTTCTCAAACGACGTATTCTTCAAAAGCGGCCGCTCGTCGCCCGTGTGCCCCGTGCGCTCGAACAGCACTTCGATGTTCACCTTCAAAAATACGATCTTGCCGCCGCCCGCCTTGAACACTGCCGCGTTTTCCGGTTTCAGCACACACCCGCCGCCCGTCGAAAACACGCAGTTGTCCTCGTTCGCTATGCCGCGCACGATCTCCGTTTCAATCTCACGGAACCTGCTTTCTCCGTAAAATTCAAAAATACTCGGAATGCTCCCGTATTTTTGCGTGATCAGATCGTCCGTATCGTACCAGCGCATCCCCGTAAGCTCGGAAATACGGATCCCGACCGTCGTCTTCCCTGCCCCCATCATTCCGCAAAGCACGATATTCATAACAGAAAACTCTCCGCCGCAAGAATATAACTGTTCTTCCCGAATCCGAGGATCGTGCCCCTGCATACTTCGGAAATCACCGATTTGTGACGAAATTCCTCCCGCGCATGGACGTTGGACATATGCACTTCCACCACGGGCGTCCTGACCGACGCGATCGCGTCCCGCAAAGCATAACTGTAATGCGTGAACGCGCCCGCATTCAGAATGATCCCGTCCGCATCCGTGCTCTGGATCCGCGTGCACAGCTCGCCTTCCAGATTGCTCTGAAAAAACTCGCACTCCGCCCCGCGCGCCTTGCAAAACGCCTCGATCTCTGCGTTGATGTCCTCCAACGTCTGCGTTCCGTATACGCCCTGTTCGCGCCTGCCCGTCATGTTCAGGTTGACGCCGTTAAGAACCAGCAATTTCATTTTTTTACCTCCCTTCGTCCCTGTCTGCCGCCGATCCGCCCGCACGCGATCGGCCTTTTTGCGAAGTTTCAATCCGCGTACCTGCGCTTGTATCCTTCAAACAGCTCCTTCGCCTCCGCCGCCGACGGCGTCCTGCCCAAAATAATGCAGTCGCCGAAATACGCCTGGTAGAACAACATCCCTTCCCCGTTGACGATCTTTTTGCCCAATGTCTCCGCGATCCGCAAAAATTCGCTCTTTCGCGGGACATAGATCAGATCGCACGCGATCTCGCATCCGCGCAGGATCTCCTCGCCAACAGGCGAGATGCCCTCCGTCCTGTGCATGCCGACGCCCGTCACGTTCACGATCATATAGTACTCATCCCGCGCCAACGTTTCCGCCGCACGCACGCCGAATTCCCGCGCCAGCGCCTGCGCGTTTTCCTTTTTCAGATCATACACGAATACCTGCGCCCCCGCATCCGAAAGCTTCTTCGCCACGCTCCTGCCCGCGCCGCCTGCACCCAAAACCAACACTTTTTTCCCGAAAACTTCTATCCCGTTGTTTTCCAGCATCAGCATGAACCCCGCGCCGTCCG
The DNA here is from genome assembly GCA_944341655.1 of uncultured Clostridia bacterium. GTDB lineage: Bacteria > Bacillota > Clostridia > Christensenellales > Borkfalkiaceae > Borkfalkia. The sequence continues at coordinate 2,948 of CALVMA010000003.1, forward strand.
TATTGTAACCGACGCCGCCTTTGACAAGGTTCACCGCCCCGAATACCGCCGCATCCCCCTCCGTCTTTTTCAGATACGGGATCACCTCCAGCTTGTACGGGATCGTCACGTTGAAAGCGTCGTAATTTTCCAAAAGCCCGCGGACACACCCGTCAAATTTTTCGGGCGGCACGGAAAGCAGCTCGTACGTGCATCCGCCGCTCATCCCCTCCAGATTGAACGAGTGCATTTTCGCGCTGTCCGATTTGGATACGTCCTTTCCGATCAATGCAAGTTTTAACATACTTCCTCCTCAAATGCCCAGCATCGCATAAAACTGCGGAAACGATATGTTCACGCATTCCGCCCCGACGATCTCGCCGCCCGTCCCGCTCGCCGAAAGCGCGACCGCTCCGCTCATCGCGATGCGGTGATCGCCGTACGAATTTATCTTTCCGCCCCGCAATCCCTTTCCGCCGCGTACGATCAGCCCGTCCTCCGTCGGCGTACAATCCCCGCCCAACGCATTCAGCATTTCCGACGTCGTCAAAATACGGTCGCTTTCCTTGACTTTCAGCTCTTGCGCGCCCGAGATCACGCTCTCGCCTTCCGCAAACGCACACAATACGGCGATCACGGGGATCTCGTCGATCAGCGAAGGCATCATCTCCTCCGTCAGCCTTATCCCGCGCATCGCGGACTTGCGCACGCGGATGTCCGCCACGGGCTCCCCGCACACCGTCCTCTCGTTTTCCAGCGCGTAACGCACCCCCATTCGGTCAAACACGCGCAAAATCCCCGTCCGCGTGGGGTTTATCCCCACATTTTTACAAACGGTCTCGCCCAGCAGCGCCCCCAGCGCCATAAAATACGCCGCGCTCGAAATGTCCGCGGGCACGTCCACGTCCACGCACCGAAGCTCGCTCTTTTTGACAAACACACTGTTTCCTTCCGCGCGGATGTCTGCGCCCATCGCCGCCAGCATCCTCTCCGTATGATCGCGCGAGCGCAACGGCTCCCGCACCTGCGTTTCTCCGTCCGCACCCAGCGCCGCCAGTATCAGCGCGCTCTTGACCTGCGCGCTCGCCACCTTCGTGTCCGCGACACAGCCGCGAAGACGCGCCGCCCGCACATAGACGGGCGCCGTCCCGCCCGTCGTCTCCACGGACGCGCCCAGCAAACGCAACGGCGCCGCCACCCGCTCCATCGGCCGCTTGGACAAAGACGCATCGCCCGTAAATTTTACGTTCACGCCTTTCCCCGCAACCAGCCCCATCAAAAGCCGCATGGTCGTGCCGCTGTTGCCGCAATCGCATTCCGCATCGCGAAATTGCGGCGTTCCCGTCACATACACGGTGTTGCCGTCCGTCGAAACCTGCGCGCCGAGCGCGCGCATGCAGCCGATCGTAGACAGGCAATCGTCCCCCAGCAACGCGTTCTTGATCACCGCGCTTCCACGCGCCGCCGCATTGAACATCACCGCGCGGTGCGTGATCGATTTATCCCCGGGAACGTCAAACGTTCCCGTAAAATTTTCTTTCTTCGGTATGATCATGCCCGTCTCTCCTGCAAAAGTCCCAAATATTCCGCGTAACGCTCCGCGGAAAGGACAAGCTCCCCGTATTTACCGCGGCATTTCGGCAAAATCATCGAAACGCTGCCACGCTCCGCGTTCTTTTTATCCAGCAGCGCAAACCGCAGAACGCTGCGCACGTTTTCAAAAGTAGGGATCTTTTTCTCCGCCAAAGATACCAGCTTGCGCACGTGCTCCGCCCACGCAGGCGTACAGACGCCCTCGCGCTCCGCGATCAGGCTCTCCAGCCACATTCCGATCAGGACGTATTCCCCGTGCGAACGCCTGCCGTACGCCAGCTCCAGCGCGTGCCCCGTCGTATGCCCTAAATTCAGACATTTCCGCAGCCCGCTGCTCTCCGTTTCGTCGCGCGCGACGATCTTCGCCTTGAAGCGGACGCAATCCGCCACGATCTCGCGCAAAAAGGTCAGATCTGTAATCTCCGACGCGTTTTCCGCGATACGGTCCCCGATCTTTGCGTCCAAAACCCCCGTTTTTATGATCTCGCCCAAACCGCACCGTATCTCACGGGGAGGCAGCGTTTGCAAAAACAGCGGATCGCAAAATACCCGCTCGGGCTGATAAAAAGCTCCCAAAACATTCTTCACGCCGCCGTAATCGATCGCCGGCTTGCCCCCCACCGAACTGTCCACTTGCGCCAGAAGCGTCGTGGGGATCTGCACGATGCGCGTGCCGCGCATGTACACGGACGCGGCAAAACCCGCCATGTCCCCGATCACGCCGCCGCCCAGCGCCGCCACGACCGAGTTGCGGTGCAGCTGCGCCTCCAACATCTTGTCAATGATCTGAAACAGGGTGCCGCGGTTCTTGCGCCGCTCCCCCGCCTTGACCGTGCAGACAACGGCTTTCGGAAACCACTCCCCTATGCGGCCGCCATAAATTTGGGCAACGTTTTCGTCCGTAACGACAAAAACATCTTTGTCTTTTAAAAACCTGCGCGCCTCTTCCAGCGCGCCCGCCCCGCAATATACCTCGCTCGGACGGGATTTCGTGTGTACCTCAATGATCTGCATTTTCTTCCTTTCCTTCCCGCATCGCGCCGCCCCTTCTTTCAAGGAAGAAGTTCGTAACGCGCCGCGATCTCACGCATATTGTCGCCGCCCAGACGCTCCTGCACCGCCTGCGCCAGCACGAAACAAACGGTGCTCTCCACGATCACTTCGCAGGCACAGATCGCACATACGTCGCTTCGCTCCGTCGCCGCGCGGCATGCCTCGCCCGTCGAAAAATCCACCGTGTTCAAACCGCGCATCAAGGTGGGAATGGGCTTCATCGCCGCACGCAGAACAATCTCTTCGCCGTTCGACATTCCGCCTTCAAGTCCGCCCGCACGATTCGTTTTGCGCACAAACCTGCCGCCTTCGTTGTAGATCTCGTCATGCACTTCGCTCCCGCGCCGACGCGCCGCCTCAAAACCCATGCC
>CALVMA010000004.1 GCA_944341655.1 uncultured Clostridia bacterium
TTTTGTCTTTTTTAAGTTTATCGGTTTGAAAAGCAAAGGCTAAAAAATATCTCGCGCCGAAACGCATTGCAATGCTTTTCGGCGCATTTTGCAAAAAAAACGGATTTGCCGCGGTACATCCGAAAAAGGCAAGCCGTTTCGCTGTTTGAAAGAGGGGCAGGCTTCAAAACTTCGGGGAAATCATTGCGGAGGGCGCGGCGCCGTTCCAGAATTCGGGTTTTGCTTTTGCGAGTGTCCAGCCGATGTTGTTTCCCGCAAGGAGATATTTTTTTGCGTTGCGTTGCAGGAGGGTGTTTTCGGGGAGATCCTCGATCTTTTCGCCCGCGTCGGGGAACACCCAATCGCGGAAAGCGGGGCTGGATCCGTCCGTGCGCAGGACGAGGAAAAAGGATTGAAAATGCAAAATGTTCGAGGCGGGCGGGAGCAGTTCGTTCAGACAGGGGGAAAGAAGCCGGCTTTCGCAATAAAGATCCCTGTCGGCGGCTTGCGGAAAAAATTCGGCAAAGAAACGATGTGCCGAAGCGAAAGATGTGCGGATATTTTCGTCCGTGAGGCGTGCGTCCGAGGGGATGTGCAGGCTGATGCAACGGCCGAGCGGGCCGTTATCGACGAGTTCGTACTCGAAAATGCCGAGACGGAATTCGCGCAGAGAAAGCTGGCGGGGAAACCACCATCCCCAGCGGAAAGCGGGAACGCCTTTTCGTGCGGCTTGTTCGTTGACGAAGCGCGACAAAAATTTCATGGTATCGATAAAAATGCTGTCGGGAATGCCTTTTCGGGCATACAATTCGCGGGTATGCAGGGCGCAGCGGGCCATGCAGGCGAGCATTTTCATTCCGTCGGGGTCTTTGCCGAGCGCGTTTTCCGATGCGCGGGCGGGTTCGTCGGCCTCGGGGTCGAAGAGCGGCTGACAAAGAGGGGCGAGGGAGTCGCGGTCCAGCGCGGCGTCGCTTTTTAAGACCGCCGTTTGCGCGGCATCGCAAAGGCCGATCTCTTTGAGAAAATTGACGAAATCCAAACTCATGGAAACAAAAACCTCGTTTTATAAATTTTATAAAAGATCAAGATAAAAAATCCCCGCTAGGGGGATTTAAAATCGTTTGAAGATCGCAGGTAAGGTGCCTGCAAAAATTCAGCGGATGCAGATTTTCGTACATTTTACCGATCCGGATAAGATCTCGCGGATGGAATATTTCCCGTTGGCGATGAGCACGCGCGTGCCTTGTGCGGCGGCTTCTTTGACGTATTCGAGTTTAGCCTTGGCGCCGTTGGCGCCCTTTCTGGATGCTCCGTCGCAATATTTTTTATAGTTTTCGATGTTGTCCGTGAGTTCATAGGAATCTTTCCCGGAGATCTCTTCGATGAGGGTGGAGGGATCGTGCGGGTCTAAGTAAATTCCGTCGACGCTGGTGAGGATGAGCAGGGTTTGCGCTTTGACGAGGCAGGCGACAAGCGAAGCGGTCTCGTCGTTATCGATGCACTCATGCACTTTTGTGAGGGAGCGGGAAAGGGCGGCGATCTCCATGCGGCGGTTTTCGGATTGAGAGACGGCGTCGTTGTAATTGACGATGGGGATCGCGTTTTGCGATATGCAGCGCAGAAGCAGTTTACGGATGTGTTCGCGTTTGACGGGATCGTTGAAGTGGTGGTGTTCGACGAGTATCTGGCGGACGCTGTATTTGCTGTCGACGAACTGGCGGTACGTCTGCATGAGGATGGCCTGGCCCTGCGCGGCGTAATCGGTTTTGGAATCTTCGTCGTCGGGGAGCTCGTGTCCTGCGCGCATCATATAATCGAGCCGCCCGATTTCCGTCGCGCCGCTGGAGATCCAGATGTAGCCGGGTTTAAGTTCGCGCGAAAGGCGTGCCACGCGGGTATAGTCGATCATGTTATCCTGTTTGTCGATGAGCGCCATCGAGCCGATCTTTCCGACCAATTCTACGTCAAATTTCATAAAACTCCTGTTGCTGCCGCAAGAAACAAAAAAATTTGCGCATACTGACGGCAGAATTGCTTTTTCGCAATCTATTATACCCTGTTAAGGAATAAAAATCAATGGTTTTCAACAAGAAATTGACGCATCGTATTTTGAGTACGGTACTTTTGGCGACTTTTTTGCTGTGTTTTTTGCCGATATTCGGAGGATGTGCGGCGGGGGAGCTCTCGTCGCTGCGGTCTTTTTCCAAACCGTATGTGGGGCAGTATGCGTGCGTGAGCGCCACGCTGGGCGGGAAAGACATGCTTGTGAAATTTCGGGAGGTATATCTGGAATTGAAGCAGGACGGAACGTTTGAGATCACCGCCGTCGAAAAAAAGGGTAAAGTACGCCGTGCGGAGGGAAATTACGTTTACGACGAAGAGAACGAACTTTTGGTGTTTACCGCGAAGCTGTTGGGAAAGAAGAGAACGAAGAAAGTGTTTTGGGAGGACGGCACTTTTGTGATCGAGCAAAAAGTTGTCGGCAAAAATCTTGTTTTGAAATTCAGTCTCGGCGGGTAAGCAGTTTTTTGCCAAAAGGGAATTTGCGGCCAAAGCCGGCATATTTTTATTTTCTCTTGTCCTTTTCGTTTTTGTGTGATAGAATAAACACATGGAAAGGGGGAGAGAGGAATGAAAGGAAAGATCGCGGAATGCGTCGTGCATTCCCGCATTTTGAACGATGCGCGTAAGGTAACGACAAAACGCACGGCAAATTATTTTTTTGTCGTAACGATCGCTGTTGCATTGATCAATGTTCTTGTTTTTGCAGCCTTTGGCTTTGATACGGGGGATATCATCGTTCTTCCCGACTGGGGGCGCTTTTCGGTGAACAATCTGCTGCAGACGGTCATCAATACGTTTACGCACTTTAATTGGCAGCACACGCTTTTGAACATGCTGTGCTTTTTGATCGCGGGAATGTATCTCGAACGCAAAAAAGGCAGTCTTCCTTTTTTGTTTTTTATGGTGCTGGTGGTATTTTTTACGGGGTTTGCAAGCAGTGCAAACGATATTTCTCTCCGTTGGCACGGTTTTTCGGGCGCAAATTACGGATTGTACGGGTATATTATCATTGAGTATGTTTTTATGCTGTTGCAGAGCCGCAAACGGGATAAGGTCAATGTTGTGCTGGGAGCGGTTATATTGTGTCTGATCTATTTGGCGATGTGTTTCAACGGAGGGACGGTGTCGATCGGATTCGAGTGGTATCCTTATGATCTTTTGCACAATCTCGGGCACGCGAGCGGGTTTTTTGCGGGCATCGTGTTGGGATGTGTCGGGCAGGGCACGCAATGCCTTGTGGCCGGAGGTAAAGGAGAGTGATTCGGTCCGTCAATAAAGAGTTATACTGTTTTTCTGTAACGAAGGGGATTTTTGAACGCAAAGCATAAAAAAGGCG
>CALVMA010000005.1 GCA_944341655.1 uncultured Clostridia bacterium
CAAGCGGCGGGAGCGGGGCGGGCGCGGGATTTTTCGGGTGAGCGTATAAATTCTTTTTTTCGGGGCCATAATTTTTTCACATTTTTCTGACGGAGAGTGCAATGAAAAAAATTTGTATAGTTTTCGGTTTCCTAATCATACTAATCCTGACGGTTGCGGTCACGGCGCAGCCGAACGCGCCGCAGGCGTCGGCGTATCTTCGCATGCATGTCCGTGCCAATTCGGACAGTGTGGCGGACCAGTCGGTCAAATACGAAGTCAAAGAGGCGATCGTCGAGTATCTTATGCCTGTTGCCGCCTCCTGTGACAGCAAAGAGGAAGCGATGGCGGCGCTGGAGAGAGAGCTGGGCGCGATCGAGCGCGTGGCCGATTCGGTGCTGGCGGAAGAGGGATTTTCCTACACGGCGCGCGCGCAGTTAAGGCGGGAAGAATTTCCCTCGCGCGTGTATGAGGACGTGACGCTGGATGCGGGCGTATACGATGCGCTGATCGTGGATCTGGGCGAAGGTGCGGGCGCGAACTGGTGGTGTGTGGTATATCCGCCGCTGTGTTTTGCGGGGGAAGCGGGCGCGGGCGCGATCGAATACAGATCGGGAATTCTGGATGTGATCCGCGATTTTTTCGCAAGATAGGAGGCAGCCTCCTTTTTGCGCAAAAATAAAAGTTTTTAAGGAAAGAGGAGGAAAAATGAGCAAGATATTGCGGGCGGGCGCGGTGGCGGTCGCGTTCATGGCGGTGCTTGCGGGGACGGTATTTTTTGCCGTACAACAGGTGCGTCAGGAAGAGGGATATTTGGCGTACGGGCAAGAGCTCGAAGCGGCGGTGCTCAAACAGGGCAGCCGCGGCGAAGACGTCAAGACGGTGCAGCAGAAGCTGAAGCGCTGGGGATATTATACGGGCAGCGTAGACGGGATCTACGGAACGCAGACGAAGAAGGCGGTGGAATATTTTCAGCGTAAGAACGGGCTGACGGCGGACGGGATCGTCGGGAGCAAGACATTTGCGGCGCTCGGAATGATGGAGCAGGCGAGCGGCGGTTCGCAAAGTTCGGGAAGCTCGAACGGTTACACAAATTCGGACACGTATCTTCTGGCGCGGTGCATTTACGGCGAGGCGCGCGGGGAGAGTTACACGGGGCAGGTGGCGGTCGGCGCGGTGGTATTGAACCGTGTGCGGAGCGCGGATTTCCCCAACACGATTTCGGGTGTGATCTATCAAAAGCATGCGTTTACGGCGGTCAGCGACGGGCAGATCAATCTGACGCCCGATCAGACGGCGATCAACGCGGCGAAAGATGCGATGAACGGATGGGATCCGACGGGCGGATGTCTGTACTATTACAATCCTGTGACGGCGACGAGCGAATGGATCTTTTCGCGCGAAACGGTGATCACGATCGGCAAGCATGTCTTTGCGATATAAGGAGGGGAAAAGCATGAAAGACAGAGAAAAGAACTATGCGGACCCCCGCGAGAGCAGGGAGGAGAAGGCAGAGCTTTTGGCGGCGGAGCGCCGAGCGGCGGAGCTGGAAAAGGAAGCGGAGCGCGAGGATGCGCGCGCGCGGCGCCGCATTGAGGAAGCGCGGCGCCGTGAGGAGAAAAAGCAGGCGCAGATGAAAGCGCAGGCGGAGCGGGAGCGTGTCCGTGCGGAGAAGGCGGCGGTGCGGGAAGAGGAGCGGCGCGAGCGGGAGATGCGGGCGCAGCAGGAGAAACAGCATCGCCGTGCGGAGCGGGCGGAAAAGAAGCTGGAAGAAAAGCGCAGGCGCGAAGAGAAGTCGGAAAAGGCGCCCGGGTACGGCGGCTGGCTGGCGGCGGTGGTGTCGCTGTCGGTGGCGGTGCTGGCGCTGGGAGCGATCGTGACGGTGGGGTATTTCGACCTGTCGAAGGCGAAAGGCGCGGCTTTGGGCGGATACCAGGCGAACGTCTACGAACTTTCGGAGCAGGTGGAGATGCTGGACGCGGATTTTGCGAAAGTGCGCGTGGCGCAAGGCAGCTATGAAACGCAGAAGCTTTTGGCGGACGTGTTGGTGCGTTGCCGTCTGGCGGAGCGTTGCGTGGAAAACTTCCCCGTGGACGGGAGATCCGCCGCGCAGCTGACGGCGTTTTTCAACCGTGCGGGGGATTATTCGCAGACGCTGCTGCACAGAATGGCGGCGGGCGGGACGCTCGGCGCGGAGGAAGAAGAGACCATTGCGTATCTGTACGGATGCGTCGAGACGCTGCGCAACGCGATGCCGGCGCTGATCGAAGCGGCGGACGGATCGAATGCGGAAGGCATGTGGAGCGAGGACGGAGAGTTTTCCGCGCGTTTTAGCGACCTGACGGCGGGCATGGAAGAGATGAGCGAGGGTGTGCGCAAAAGCCTGACGGGAAACGGAGCGGCGGCGGTCTGCGAGCTGGAAGCGATCACCGAAGAGAAAGCGACGGAGCGTGCCAACGCATATTTTTCCGAGTATAAAGTGACCGATCTTCGCTGTACGGGCAAATCGGAAGGGGAGTATGCGTGCTATTTGTTCGAGTTCGGCGACGAAGCGGGCAGGACGTACTATGCGCAGATCACGGAGCGGGGCGGCATATTGGCGATGTTCGACAGTTACGCACCCTGCGGCGCGCAGAATTTTGACGGGCGGCACTGCACGCACATCGCGCGCGAATTTTTGGCGAAGGCGGGCTATGAAGGGATGCGGCCGGTATTTGCGAGCGAAGCGGGCGGAGAATGCTGTATCACGTTTGTTTATGAGCAGGACGGCGTCCTGGTTTATCCGGACCGCGTGATGGTGAAAGTCTGCTGTGAGAGAGGCGTCGTGACGGGTTTGGAGGGGCATGAATACCTGAAAAACCATTGCGAGCGCGAGATCGGAGCGGCAAAAGTTTCCATGGAGAAAGTGGAGCGCAACGCGGCGAAGAAGATGCAGCTGCACGGTGTGCGCAAGGCGATCATTCCGGTGGACGGGCAGGAGCGCCTGACGTACGAAGTGCGCGGCGAATACGGCGGCAGGATGTATTATGCTTATATCGATGCCGTGACGGGTGAAACGGCGGAGATCCGCGTCGTGGCGGATACGGACCGCGGGATGTCGCTGCTTTGATGCGGAAAAAGGCATGCGAAAGGGAAAAAAAGTGCGCGCGGCGCAAAAACAGAGGGCCGAGCGGGCGCATTGGATGAAAAAAGAAAGGGCAATTTTAAAAATTGCCCTTTCTTTTGTAAATTTGGCGGACGAACATTGACAAATTCTATAAAAAAATGTATAATGAATTACAGTGCAACGTGCGGTGTCCGTCAGCGGGGCGAGCACGAAAAACCATAGGATTCGGAGAACAGGATATGCAAAACGTCGATTTCACTCTCAAAGGCATCCGTGCGGATGAGATGAGTTTCAAACTCAATGCGGTGCGTCCGCAGAACGGAACGAAAATGGAACTCAAACCCACCTTTTCGCGCAAAGTGCGCAGGGCGGTGGAAAACGAAAGGCTGTGTTTTATAACCTTGACGGTCAAGATCGAGAAGACGGAGGATTCTCCCAAGCCCTTTGATCTGAACGTCACGTTTACGGGAGTGTTCGAATCGTCTGCGCAGACGGATGAGGAGCGGCGTGCGGTCGTAGTGGCGGGGACGTCGGTGCTATACCCGTATCTTCGGGCGGCGGTGACCACGCTCACGACGTCGGCGCTGGCGGCGCCGGTGGTGCTGCCTGTGATCAGCGGGCCGCTTTTCCCCGAAGATAAAGACAAGCCGGAAGGCATTTTGTCCTGAGGAAAAGGGCGGAGGAAGAATCATGAACAGGGAAGAGATCAAAGAGTTGATGCCGCATCGCGAGCCGATGCTGCTTTTGGACGAAGTAGAGATCAACGAGGCGGGGGAATCGGTAGGCAAATACCGTGTCCGCGGCGACGAGTTTTTTTTGCAGGGGCATTTTCCGGGCAATCCGATCGTACCCGGGGTGATCCAGTGCGAGATGATCGCGCAGACGGCGGTGGCGCTGTTGCCCGACTGCAAGGGGAAGACTCCGATGTACACGGGGCTCAATAACGTAAAATTCAAAAACCCGCTGCTTCCCGGCGACACGGCGGTGATGACCGTGGCGCTTACCGCGCGCAAAGGGATTTTCTGCTTTGCGAAGGGTAAGCTGGAAGCTGGCGGCAAAATTTGCACGAGCGCGGAATTTTGCTTTGCGATCGTGCCGAAACAGTCATAAACGTTTCCCAATAAACCTTTCCGCTTTGTGCGTAATGCGCCCGCATTTTGTTCGGCGGGCGCATTTTTTGTTTGTTTATGGTCAAAATCCGCGATTCCGTTGCGCGCTTTGATGCTTTTTTCGAATATGGCTTGACTTGCTTTTGTAAATTTACTATAATAATAAAAGGGAAAGGCGCTTTGCGGAGCGTCTTTTGCGAGGCAGATTTTTCGGAGGCAGACCGCATATGTCTTTTTATATTGCGGGAACGGGCAGCGCTCTTCCCGGGAAAGTGGTGACCAACGACGATCTTGCGCAATTTCTGGACACATCGGACGAATGGATCCGTACGCGTACGGGGATCCGCAGCCGTCACGTCCTTACGGACGAGCGGCTGGACGATCTGGCGATCCGTTCGGCGAAAGAGGCGTTGCAGGATGCGAAAGTTGCGGGAGCGGACGTAGATCTCATACTCTGTGCGACCATGCGCGGCGATACGTACACGCCGTCGCTGGCCTGTATCGTGGGAGAAGCGATCGGGTCGCGGGCGCCGTCGTTCGATCTGAATGCGGCATGCGTGGGCGTGCTGTATTGCATGGAGGTGGCGGATTCGTTTATCGCGTCGGGCAAAGCGAAGACGGTTCTGATCGTTTCCGCGGAGGCGATGAGCAAACTTGTCGACTGGACGGATCGCTCTACGTGCGTTCTGTTCGGGGACGGCACGGGCGCGATGGTTTTGAAGGCGGGCGCAGGCAGGCTGGCGGGCGAACTTTCCACCGATCCCGATTCGCAGGTCATTCGCATGCCCAATTTTGAGGGTGCGAACAGTCCTTACAATCAGATCGCGCAGGAAAAGCTCGTGATGCACATGGACGGGGGCGAAGTTTATAAATTCGCGGTCAACGCCATGGGCAGGAATATCGAAGAGGTCTGTGCAAAAGCAAATCTCACGCCTGCGGACATCGATTGGTATCTGCCGCATCAGGCGAACGTGCGCATCATCGATGCGAGCCTGAAAAAGTTTAAGATCGACAAGAGCAAGGTGCTTTTGAACATTGCCGAATGCGGCAATATGAGCGCGACTTCGGTCATGGTGCTTTTGGACGAATATGCGAAGAAGGGCACGTTTAAGCGCGGGGATAAGCTCTTGTTTGTGGCATTCGGCGGAGGTCTTACGAGCGGCGCCGTCATTGTCGAATGGCAAAAAGACTGACAAAATTAAAATGAATAGATAAAGGAGATTCAAATTATGACTACGTTGGAAAAATTGAAGGAAATTCTGAGCGAATGCAAGGGCGAGGATCTGGACATCACACCCGAAACCACTTTTGACGAACTGGATTTCGATTCTTTGGACAAAGTGGACATCGTCATGCAGATCGAAGAGGCGTACGATATTTCCCTGGGCGACAACATGCAGCTTTCCACGGTAGGCGAGCTGATCGCGAAGATCGACGAGGCGGTTGCGAACAAGTAAGCAGGCGGCAAAATGCAGACAAAACTTACAAAACTTTTGGGTATAAAGTACCCGATCATACAGGGAGGCATGGCGTGGATCGCCGATGCCTCTTTGGCGAGCGCTGTTTCCGACGCGGGCGGGCTGGGGATCATCTCGGCGATGAACGCGGGTGCGGACTGGGTGCGCGAGGAGATCAAAAAATGCCGTTCCGTGACGGATAAGCCGTTCGGCGTGAACATCATGCTGATGAGCCCGCACGTGGAAGAGGTCGCAAAGATGGTCGCGGAAGAAAAGGTGCCCGTTGTTACGACGGGCGCGGGCAATCCTTCGCGGTTCGTGAAAATGTGGAAGGAAGCGGGCATTAAAATTTTGCCCGTCGTGGCTTCCACGGCGCTGGCGAAGATGGTGGAGCGCGCGGGTGCGGACGCGGTGATCGCCGAAGGCGGCGAGAGCGGCGGGCACGTCGGCGATCTGACGACGATGGCGCTCGTGCCGCAGGTTGCGGACGCGGTGAAGATCCCCGTGGTGGCGGCGGGCGGCATTGCGGACGGCCGCGGCATGGTCGCGGCGTTTGCGCTGGGCGCGTGCGGCGTGCAGATGGGCACGCGGTTCCTTGTGGCGAACGAGTGCACGGTGAGTGCCGAATACAAGAAGAAGGTGCTTGCGGCGAAAGACATTTCGACGATGGTCACGGGCAGAAGGCTGGGGCATCCCGTCCGCGCGATCAAGACGGCGTACACCAACCAGTATGCCAAGCTGGAAGCGGATTCCAACTATCCGGACGAGAAGCTGGAAGAATTCGGCGTAGGATCCCTGCGCAAAGCGGCGAAAGACGGCAACGCGGAGGAAGGGTGCTTCCTGGCGGGGCAGATCGCGGGCATGGTCAATAAAGAGGAGCCGGCGGCGGACATAATAAACGACGTCATGGCGCAGGCGGAAAAGATGATGGAGGGCGTCAGATGGGACGTATAGCCTTCCTGTTTGCGGGGCAGGGCGCGCAGGTGCCCGGCATGGCTGCGGACGTAAAGGATCTTCCCAAAGTCAGAAAGCTGTTCGATCTTGCGGAGAGCATACGTCCCGGGACGGTGGAAAAGATGCTTTCCGGCACGCAGGAAGAGCTCACCCGCACGCTTTTGACGCAGCCGACCATGTTTTTGGCGGATCTCGCGTACGCGTACGCGAAAGAAGAGGAGACGGGCACGCCCGATTGCGTATGCGGCTTTTCGGTGGGCGAAGTGCCCGCGCTCTGTTTTGCGGGCGTGTTTTCGGAGGAAGACGCGTTCCGCACGATCGTGAAGCGGGCGGAGCTGATGGAAGCGTACACGCAGCGCGTGGCGGGGTGCATGATCGCGGTGATCGGGCTTGCGCCCGAAGCGGTGGAAGCGCTTTGCGACGGCGGGAAGCAGCATCCGGCCAATTACAACGGCGCGAAACAGACGGTCGTGGCGTGAAGGGCGGAAGCGGAAACGGAATTTTGCGCAAAAGTGAAGGCGGCGGGCGGCAGAGCGATGAAACTGCGCGTATCGGGGATGTTCCATTGCCCCGAGCTTGCGCCCGAAGCGGAAAAGCTGGAAGGATTTTTGCGCGGTTTGAAGATGAATGCGCCGCGCATGGACGTATATGCGAATCTGACGGCGCAGCCGTATGCGGGAGATTTTGCGCATACGCTGGCGATGCAGATGTGTTCGCCCGTGCGGTTCACGGCGACGGTCGCGAACATGA
>CALVMA010000006.1 GCA_944341655.1 uncultured Clostridia bacterium
GAAGTTGCGGCGCTCTTCGTGAAATCACCTTGCCCGGCAGCGTCCGCTCCGTCGGCAATGCGGCATTTACTTTCTGCCATTCTCTCGAATGTATCCGCCTGCCCGCCCTTCAATCCATCGGCAGCGGCGTATTCGGCAGCTGCGAAAATTTACAGACTTTGATCCTTTGCAAGGGCACAAAAAGCGCTGCATCCGACGTGTTCGAGTATTCCTCTCTCAAAACGGTCTGGTGCGAGGACGAACAGCAAAATTCCGCCTGGAATGTTCCTTTGCCCGAAGGCGCCGTCCTGCATTGGGGCGATACGTGGCATTACGCCGACGGCATACCCGTTTTAAACGAACAATGACCGCATTCCCGTTTGACGGCCGCTTTCTTCTGCCGCCCTTTCGGTGTTTCCGTCATCAAAAACGGCGGAGGGGATCACCCTCCGCCGCATTTCATGATCGAGCGAAAAACCGCCGCACGCCGTCCCCTCCGAAAGAAGGGCTTTCAAAGTAAAGGCGTGCCGCAAAAATGATTTGTTTTTTCCGTCCTTTGCAGAAATATTTTTTGATCGCTTCAAAAAATTTATTTTTTAAAATGCGGCGCCCGCGGTTTTTGACCGCGGGCGCCCTGCTTTTTACGGACTTTCGGGCAGTTCCTCCCCGATACGCACCGCAACGGGAGGCGCATCGCTTTCCGCGCGGCCGAAGGTTTTTTCTTCCGCGGGAGCCGCTTTTTCCTCCGCGCCGTTCGCGCCGCTTTCCGCGCGGCCGAATGTTTTTTCTTCCGCAGGCGCCGCGTTTTGCTCCGCCGCGGCACAGGCGATCGGCCTGCCGTACAGGAGCACGCCCTTTTCGCTCATCGCCGCAAAGACTTTCTCGCCCAGCACGCGCGTGCGTTCGCGCTGCGTGCCGCTTTCGGGGACGCTGACCGCCGGAAGAATGTGAATAAAAACTTTTTTCTGCATACGGAAAAGTTTCCGCAATTTCGTTTCGCGGAATTCGATGAAAAGGGGCAGAACGGGCACGCCGAACTTGACGGCATAGTGAAACGCTCCCTGTTTGAAGGGGCGAAGTTTTTCATACCGCGGCCAAAGCGCGTGCTCCGGATAAAAATTGACGATCTTACCCCGCTCCGTGAGCGTCCCGATCGCGTCCTGCAGCTTTTTCATGTCCGAAAACGTCGTGCCTACGGGCAGAAATCCGCCCGCCTTGAAGATCCTGCCCGCCCAGCCCTTTTTGAGCAGGTAATACGACCCCGTATTGAACACGCGGAAAGATCCCAACGCGTTTTTGACAAGAAGGGTATCCAGCGTGAGCACATGGTTGCAGACCGAGATCGCCCCTTTCCCCTTCAGCGCGCGCAGGTTTTTCCTGCCCTTCACCCGCGCACCCGACGAAAACCACGTGACCAGCGGCCCCACGATCTTCACGACCGTCAGAAGCCATGCCCTGCGGAATTTCTCCGAAGGCTTTTCGGGCAGATACACAAAATCCCCGTCGATCGGAAGCGCGTCGAACGTGCGGTGCTCTTCGTTCATGTCAACGTCGTATTTGCCCTGCTTTTCCAGTTCCTCTTGTCTTTTGCGCAAGTCTTTTTTTGTCATAACGCTTACCAAAAGTAATATAATTTCATTACAATTATAACATGACGCCGCCGTAAAAGCAAGACGGCGGCGTCATTATTTTCAGATTTTGCGCCAAAATTTCAAAGATTTTCCATTTCGTCCAAAGTCAGCAAAAATCCCGGAATGAAGTTTTCCATAAAATAATCCAGGCAAGGCATCTTTTTGGAGGCGAGCTCCTGCTCGATGCTCTCTTTCGCGCGCTTGAATTCGGCATTGCCGCTTTTTAACTCTTCCAGACATTTCACGTACGCGGAAAGTTTGTCCGCCGCCTTGACGAGTTTGTATTCATAACTTTCCGCATCCGCTTTCACGAACGGAGCGATCCCGCCGCGCAAAGGTTCGGGAAGCATGGCGAGAAGTTTATCCGACGCGCGGTCCTCCAACTGCTTGTATGCGCCGTGGATCTCCGCGTTGAAATACTTGATCGGCGTGGGAAGATCCCCCGTCATCACCTCGCTCGTTTCGTGGTACAGCGCGTACAGCACCGTTTTGGATACGTCGGGCGCATTGTGATAAATTTCCCGATCGATCACCGCGAGTGCGTGCGCAAACATCGCGACCTGCTGGGAGTGTTCCATGATATTCTCTTCGCGCGACGACCGCATCAGCGACCAGCGGCGGATGTACTTCATCCTGTCCAAAAAAGCATAAAAATTATACATCGCTCGTATCCTTCCTTGCAAGATATATTCTATTGTATCACAAATACCGTTGACTTTCAATCGAAATTGCAGTATAATTATACGCGTTCTCGTGCGGAGTAATTTTGCCGCATCGGGATCCTGCAGACAATTTTTGCACGGACACAAAATTTTTTCCGCCGCGGCGGAAAAAATTTGTGAATACAATCGTATATCCGCCGGGGGTGCCGTAAAAAGCTGAGATCATACCCTTTGAACCGGACAAGATAATCCTTG
>CALVMA010000007.1 GCA_944341655.1 uncultured Clostridia bacterium
CAAATACGCTTTCGCAAATGCAATGCAACGCGAATAAACACAACGAAATCTCGCTTAAACCCGTTTGTATCGGCGACATCGCGTTGAAACACCGCAAGCCCGTGTGCGTGAATGCAATTTACCCAAAATCAGACGTTTTGCTCCGATTCCTTCACCTTGTCGCACAGCTCGGTAAGCAAATTGAACGCCTGCATCGGCGTCATGTTGTCCATATCCGTGCGAAGCAGAATGCGTTCCGCCTCGCTCAATTCCCGCTCTGCGGGACGTTCCTCTTCCGCGGCACTGCGCGCTATATCTTTCTTTTCCAGCTTTTTTAAGATCTGTTTCGCGCGGGAAGTCACTTCCGCGGGGATCCCCGCCAACTTCGCAACCTCGATACCAAAGCTTTTATTCGCGCCGCCACGCATGATCTTGCGCAAAAACAAGATCCCCGACGCCGTTTCGCGAACCGTCACCTTGTAGTTTTTTACGCCCTCGATCTTGCCTTCCAGCTCCGTCAGTTCATGATAATGCGTCGCAAAAAGCGTCTTTGCCTTGATGCGTTCGGACAAATATTCCAGCACTGCCCACGCGATCGAAAGCCCGTCAAACGTGCTCGTACCCCGCCCCACCTCGTCGAGGATCAGCAAAGAGTTCTCCGTCGCGTTCATGATGATGGACGCCACTTCCGTCATCTCCACCATAAAAGTGCTCTGATCCAAAATCAGGTTATCGCTCGCGCCCACGCGCGTAAAGATGCGGTCGATCACGGGGATCTGCGCCTGCTTTGCAGGCACAAAACTGCCTATGTGCGCCATCAGCACGATCAATGCGTTCTGACGCATATACGTGCTCTTGCCCGCCATGTTCGGCCCCGTGATGATCATGGTCTGCGTTTCGCCGTCCAGCAAGGTATCGTTCGGCACGAAACGCTCTTTCGAAAGAGCCTCCACCACAGGATGCCTGCCGTCCGCAATGTGCAGCACTCCGCCCGCTTCCACCATCTGCGGCCTGCAATAATTGCGCTCCTTTGCCACCGACGCAAAACTCACGAGACAATCCAGCATGGCCACCGCGGACGAAAGCGCCTTCAACGCCGCTATGTTGTCCGTCAATACGTCGCGGATCTGATTGAACAGTGCGACCTCCAAGCTCAGACTCTTTTCCGAGCTCGTAAGGATCTTGTCCTCCACCGCTTTCAGCTCGTCCGTCACATACCGCTCCGCCCCCGCCAGCGTCTGGCGGCGCTGGTATTCGAACGGAACTTTTTCACGGAAAGAATTGGTCACTTCGATCGTATAACCGAAAACGCGGTTGTAACGGATCTTTAAATTTTTAATGCCCGTCCTCTCGCGCTCCCGCGCTTCCATCTCTCCGATTGTGCGGGCTCCGTTATCGCGCACGTCCCGCAATTCATCCAGCTCCGCATTGTATCCCTTGCGAATGTATCCGCCCTCCTTGACGCTGACAGGCGGATTTTCTATAAACGCGTTCCGCAAAAGATCCGTAAGCGCCGTAAAATCCCCCAGCGCTTCGCCGATCTTTTGCACCGCTTCCGACGTAAAACCCGACAACTGAAATTTCAGATTGGGTATCAGCGCCAACGAATTCCCCAAAGCCTCGCAGTCCCGCGGCGTTAAATTGTTGTTGGATATCTTGCCCGCAATGCGCTCGATGTCCTTGACGCCTTTCAGCGTCTCCGCGATCCCGATCCGTATCACCGTCGCGTTGAAAAATTCACTTACGGCGTCCAGCCGTCTGTCGATATCCTCTTTCTTCTGCAACGGATTGAGGATCAGCCGATTCATCAGGCGCGCGCCCATCGCCGTCTGCGTGCGGTCCAACAGCCACGCCAGAGAACCCTTCCGCCCGCCGTCGCCCAACGTGCGCATCAGCTCAAGATTGCGGATCGCCGCATGGTCCAGCATCGCCGTACGGTTCCCGCCGTCATAACGCACGGAATCGATGATCTTCAATGCGTTCTTCTGCGTTTCCCGCAGATATTCCACCAGCGCACCGCACGCCGATACCGCCGCCTCCTTTTTCGCCAGCCCGAACGGTTCCAGCGGCTTGCAGCCCAGCTGCGCCAAAAGACATTCCTCCGCACGGCGGAAAGTAAACGCCCAGGGTACATAACAGGAAAAAGGCGGAAGCATACGCAGTACATTGCTCTCTTTGGTCGCGTTCAAATATTCGTCGTTGCAGATCACCTCCGCAGGCGCAAGTTTGCAAAGATGCTCCAAACTGTCCGATACCGCGCGCTCTCCTTCAAAATCGCAGACGTTGAATTCGCCCGTCGTAATATCCGCCCACGCTACCGCCGCCTTCTTTTTGTCCGCATACACACAGGCAATGTAGTTGTTTTTCTTTTCGTCCAACAGGCTGTCCTCGATCAGCGTCCCCGCCGAAACGACTCGGATCACGTCCCGCTCCACCATGCCCTTGCCCGGCGTCGGCTCGGTCAACTGTTCACAGATCGCTACCTTCTTGCCCAGCGCGACCAGCTTCGCAATGTACGTGTCCGCGGCATGGAAAGGGATCCCGCACATCGGCGCCCTCTCCTCCAGCC
>CALVMA010000008.1 GCA_944341655.1 uncultured Clostridia bacterium
AGTCGATCACTTCGACCTTTTCCTGGCAGAAGGCGCAAACCTTTCTGCGGGAAGTCCTTTTCATGGGCTTTCTGACGGTTTTCTCTTCCATGATTATCTCCTTTTTTAATTTTTAAAGGCGGGGCGCCGAACAGATCGCGCCGCCGTGGGATGAACGTTGTTTTCGGCGAATCAGAACGGAATGTCGGAATCGTCGTCGAATGCTTCGAGGGCGGGTTTTTTCTTAGGCGCGGGAGCAGGGGCGGAATAATCGTCGCTGTCCGCGTTGCTGCCCTTCGGCGTTAAAAATTCCACATCGTCGCAAACGATGTCGACGTAAGTGCGTTTCTGTCCGGAATTGTCCTCGAAATTGCGGATCTGAATGCTTCCGGCCACGGCAACTTTGTTTCCCTTTTTGCAGAAACGTGCAACGTTTTCCGCAAGTCCGCGCCAAGCGGTGCAGTTAAAGAAGTCGGTCTGGCGCTCCGCGTCGCCGCCCTGCGCAAATCTGCGCGAGACTGCAATGCCGAAGCGGCAAACGGCTACCCCGCTGTTTGTTTCCGAAAGTTCCGGATCGCGCGTCAGGTTTCCGATCAAATATACCTTATTCATACGCTTTTACCGTCCTCAGTTTGCTTTCGTGATCATTCTGCGCATCACGCCGTCCGTAATGCCAGCGATACGATCCAGCTCTTTCACGGAGTCGCCGTTCGCTTCGAACGTCATGAGCACATAGAACGCTTCGGTCTTGTAGTTGATGGGATAAGCGGTTTTTTTAACGCCCCACTTGTCCGTCGAAACCACAGTGCCGCCCAAATTCTTGACAGTGTCTTCGAATTTGGTGATCATTGCGTCGCGTGCTTCTTCTGCGATCGAAGTGTCGATCAGATAAAGCATTTCGTATTTCATTGATTTCACCTCCCGGTCTTATTCGGCGTATCTTTCCGATACGCAAGGTCTGCGCATTTTATTTGCGCATATGGTATTATATCGCATTTTTCGGCGTAAGTCAATTCTTTTTTGCCGCAGGCATGAAAAAACCCTCCGCCGGGCGAAGGGTTTTTGTGTCATGCGCTTCAACTGAGCGCCGCGCCGTTCGGCGCCGCAGGAAAATTACTTTGCGGAGAGCAGAATGGCGGCCAGTTTGAGCAGGTCGTTGAGTTTGAGCTGTCCGAGTTTTGTGGCTCCGCCGAACTGCGGCTGCAGGCTTTTGGGGATCTCCGCGCCCAAGACGAGATCCGGATCATCGATGCGCACCATGCCGTCTTCGTGCAATTCGCTGACGGTGAGCGCGTTCATGTTCTCTTTCACGTTGGAAACGAGCGTATTGATCTGCTGGATATTGCAGGAGGTTTCCGCCCCGTTTTCGGTCAGCAAATATCTCCACACGCCTTTGATCTTGCCGTACGTATAGAGGGCGGTGCCTTTGGCGATCGGCTGACCTTCCTCCGCGGTATAGGTCACCGTGCCCGCGCCGTCTGCCGACGAAACAAGTTTCACCTGAATCCAGCATTCTTTGGCGGTATCGTAATAGAAGAGGTTTCCGTGAGAATACGCCGTGCCTTCGGCATACGTTCCCGCGTAGACCAGGCGGGAATAGAGCGTTTGGCCGGCATATTCTGCTTTTACCCGCAAACTTGCGGGCACCAGCGAGACCGCCCGCATGGTTTCGGATGCCGCGTCCCAGTAATAGAGGGTATCGGCGCCGAACGTTTCGCCCGTGACGGGCGCATAGACGGGATCGCCTTCGGCGGTGTCGGTGCGCAAATACAGGTCGGTGCCTTCGAGCAGTTCTTTGTCTTTATCCGAAAGTTTCCAGGAAGAGGTTTCCGTCGCCGAAACGTAAGCGTTCGAATCGGCGTCGTAGACGTACAGCGGCACGTTCGCGTATTGTCCGTCGCCGCCGACGGCGATATGGGAAGCAAACACGTCTTTGCCCGCATGTTCTTCGGCATCGTACTGCACGTATTCGCCGTTAATATAAGCAAAGAGATTCTGCGCTCCGCACGTCCGCAGCACCCGTGCGTAAGCGGCGGCGGTACCTACGACGTGTTTGCCGTACACGTCGTCCGCGAACATCTGTTCGACGGTAAGGTTTTTCAGGTCGGGCGCCAAAGTAGAAAGCGTCGAGTTGGCTAGATTGCTCAAAATGTTGGAGTCGGAAACGTCGGTGATGTCTTTGATCGCGAGCGAATCGATGGCGTTTCCGATCTCGCCGAGCGGTACGTCGGCGAGCGTCTGCAAAATTTTCGGCGAAGCCTTGCTTCCCTGTTGTTCGGCTTCTTCGTCGGTGACGATGGTCAGGACGTTGCCGAGAGTGAGGGAATTGATCTTATCCGAATTGCCGACGTCGTTCATCGACCAATCGGAAATGGATTGCAAGAGAGGATGCGAGTCGTCTTTGATCTCCACGACCGAGCCGACGGTGACTCCGTCCAGCACGGCGTCGATCTCGCCCAGCGTGCGGCGCCCCGATGTATCGAGGGTGCCGTCCTCGTTCAGCGTATAGCCTGCAAGGTAGCGCAGAATGGCGGGGGAAGAGGCGTCGACGGTGATGACGTCGTCTATATACAGGTTGTTCACTTCCGCGGTCATGGAGGAAGAAATGTACCGAAGCGGCACATATTTGATGCTTTCGAGCATGGCGGTATCCATGGAGATACCGAAGTATTCGCCCATGGAATCGAGCGTCATGGTGCTCGTATCCAGGAAAGAGGAGAGGGCGGTGATGCCGTACGTTACGGGCAGGTCTCCCACGCCGTCGGTGCAGACGTACAGAGGCGTCTGCGCGTCCGTCTGCGCGGGATCCGCTTCGGTGTAGACGTAATCCAGGCGGAACAGTTTTTGGCCGCGGTATTCGTCGAGAATGACGAATCCGCCGCTCGCCGCGTCGACCGCATAGCCGTCCCCGTCTTTTTGGTTGGCGGGAACGTAATATTTCCCGTCCGACGCGATGAACTCGGTGCCTTCGGCGGGCTGTGCGTCCAGCTGCGCGTACAGCGGCACATAGCGGTATTTTGCCGCGACCGTCGGCCGAACGGCCGTATCCGCGGGCGTTTGCGGAGTCACGTCGGCATAACCCGAAGGGTTTTGCTGCGTCGCCACGGTTTTGACGTACAGCTTTTCGCCGTCGGCGAGGGCAAACCGCGCCGTGTCCTGCGCTTCGTCCAGCGCGTCGAGCACGCTGCTGTTTTTCGTGATCGCCGCATACGTGACGGAGGAGGATTGATTTCCCTCATCGTCCGAGGAGACGCTCTCCCTGCCCAGATACAGTTTGGCTCCTCCGTAGGTTATGTTGTTGCTTGCGACGTCTATGTCCGAAAGTTCGTATATGTTCCGCGGTTCTAAGGACACGACGGGTTTTTCCGTTTCCGTGATTTCGCCGGTTTCGGGATCGGCCGAGGATTCGGTGAAGGTATCGAGGAATGTTTCCGAGCGCGTGTAGTACGTATAGGTCTTTCCGCTCATGGAGAACGCCTTGTCTACGGCGCCGTCCTTGACGACGTTGGTATAGATCCGAAGAGGATCCTGCTCGCTGCCCGTGATGATGTCCAGGTCGGGCAGGGTGAAGCTCATTTTTTCGGAGAGGTCGTTGAGGGAAGCGGTGATGACGAGAATGTTCATCAGATCCCCCGTGATCGCGTTCAGCGGCGTGGAATACAGCGCGTCGCGGTCGAGCACGAACAGCCCGACGTTTTCCACATTGTCGACGAGGGCGTCCATTTTGTCGCCGAGGGCAGGGGAGATCTCGCGCAGGGTGTTGAGGGTGATCTCGCCGCCCAGCGCCTGCGATACCTTGCCGATGAACCCTTCGATGGTGTCGTCGTACGACTCGGAGATCCAGTTTTCTCCGCCGAAAAGCCCCGCCAGCGTACGGACTTTGACCGTTTTGTAAACGACGACGATCGTCCCCGCGATCGCGCCGATAAAGATGACGAGCGTCAGAAAGATCGTGAGAAGTTTCCCGCCCAGACTGAATGTCGATTTGACCATATTTTCTCCTTATTGTTCGCGCACGACGATGAATGTGCACGAGCCGTTGATTTCATATTCCCCGCAGGATTCCGCGGCAAAGCATTCGCCGGCGGCAAAATCTTTTTCGCCGCGCGCCCATTTGAAATGCCCCTTGCCTTCCAGAAAACAGACGATGTCCCGCCCCTGCGTGTACAATTTGTAACGCCGCGGCGAACGCACGAACAGTTTGTTTTCCAGCTTCCCCAGCCGCGCTCCCTGCACGGGATTGGGGGAAAAAGTAAATTCGCTTTCCTGCGGAAGCGTTTCCGCATAATCGGTTTTTTCTATTTTCATACCGTTATTATAATATATCCCATGATAAATTGCAATGACTTTCCGCACCGATATTTTGAAAAAAAGTGTAAATATTTTCCGCTCCGCCCGCAAAAGAGGGCAAAGGTGCGCTCCGTTTGCGTAAAAGGATGCTTTTGCGGCGGTATTTACGGTAAAAGAGGACGGGAGACGCCTTTTTCGGCGCGTATAGCCGTAAATTTTGAAAAAGCGCAAAAAACCGGCGTTATTTTTCGTCCGTGTCGTCGCCGAGCAGGAGGTCTGCGCGTTCGTCGGTGATCTCGGACACGTTTTTGAGTTTTCTGTCGATGGTGCGCGTCCTTTTGGCGGCACTTTCGATGGTGTCCTGCGCTTCCTGCAATTTTTTCTGCGCTTTTTCGAGGATCTGCACGAAATTGCGGAATTCGTGGCGGAACGCGGAAAGGAGCTCCCAAAGTTCGCCCGATCGTTTTTCGATGGCGGCGGTCTTGTAGCCGATCTGAAGGGTGGTGAGTAGGGCGCCGAGGTTGGTCGGGCCACACGCCATGATGCGGCGGCTGGCGAAATATTCCGCAAGCCCCGGCATTTTCAGGCTCTCCGCATACAGTCCTTCCAGGGGCAGGAACATGACCGCGAAATCGGCGGTGACGGGAGGCAGAATGTATTTTTTGGCGATGGTATCCGCCTGCAGTTTCAGGGCGCGTTCGAGGTTTTTGCCCGCGCGTTCGGCGGCGTCCTTGTCGCCCGAATCGCTCGCTTCGATGAGGCGGCGGTATTCTTCGATCGGAAACTTGCTGTCGATGGGCAGATACACCGTTTCGCCCTCTTTGGAGGGGAGAAGGATGGCGTATTCGACGACGGCGTTGTCGAGCGGGTTGATGTGCACGTTGGCGCGGTATTGCTGGGGGGAGAGCATCTGTTCGAGCAGGGCGGAAAGCTGTACTTCGCCCCAAGTTCCGCGCAGTTTGACGTTGGTGAACACCTTTTTGATGTCGGCGACGCTGCCCGCGAGCTGCTGCACTTCGCCGATGCCTTTGTACACCGCTTCCAGCCGTTCGTTGATAATGGAATAGCTCTTGTTCAGCCTGTTTTCGAGCGTGGAGGAAAGTTTTTCGTCCACCGTGAGGCGGATCTGTTCGAGGTTGTGGGCGTTCTGTTCGGTCATGTATTTGATCTCGCCCGCGACGACGCGCTGGATCTCGCCCAGCCTGCGTTCGGTGTTCGCGTTGAGCGTTTCCAGTTTTTCCTGCATGCCTTTGAGATTGGCGTTTTGCTGTTTGGACATGAAATCCATGTAATCCTGCGAAGTGCGCGCGGTCTGTTCGGTGATGTAGTTGGCGCGTTCGAGCATTTGTTCTAAGCGGGCGGTGTCCTGATTTTTCGGATACGTACCCGCATTTTTTTGATTTTTCAAGATGATCGCGCAGAGGATCAGCGCGAGAGCGGCGCACACCGCCGCCACGATGGAAAAAATTTCAGTCATGGATCTCCTCCGAAAGACGCGCCGCTTCCCTGAGCAGAATGTCGGCGCGGTTGCGTCTGCCGTCGCAGGCGCAAAGCAGCAGCAGCGCGTTCAGGACTTTCGCCCGCTTGTGCGGCGGAACGATGTTTTCGAGCGCGTCGCCGCGCACGGCGAGCTCTTTCAGCGTAAAGGGAACGCCTTCGCTCTGCATGGCCCGATAGATTTTCTCCCATTTAAGGAGAGTCGGGCAGGTTTTCAGGTCGTCCTTGCAGCCCGAGTAATCCGCCTGCTTCAAAAGGAGCAGGAGGGGATAGATGTCGTAATTTTTGACGATCAGCGCGCGGAT
>CALVMA010000009.1 GCA_944341655.1 uncultured Clostridia bacterium
CGCGAATAGACGATTTTTTCGTCGTTCTTGCTGATATATTTGAGCATATATTTGATGCTGTCCGCGACCTCATGGGCATTATTGATCGCCGAAAAATCGCTCCTGCCGAACCGTTCGTTGAAAAAACTGTTCTGGATGCTCTTTTCCCGTCGGTGTCGCTTGGTGCTGTAATCTTCATGCTCATCTAGCTCGCCCGGCATCTGACCTTCCGGTATGTAAGTGAGCGCGTGGAAGTGCAATCTTTCTCCCAACTCTCCGCGTTCCCATGCGCCCATATACCGCCAATCGCGCCGCGATGAGAAGTGATAGAGCGTATTCATAAGCGATTTGCGGAAGGTTTCTTCCGTATGCTTTTGGGAGTCGAACGTATAAGTGCAAAAGAAATTCCAACTGTTCGTATAGCCGCGCCGTATCATTCGTTTGTACCGTTCCCAGCGATTGCGGCTCAGTCTGTTGAAATGTTCTTCTACAAACTGTTCTGCTTCCTCTGCGTCCCTGAACATGGAAGTGAACTCCTGCAACAGCTGTGCTTTACGGCTTTTTCTCTTGCCTTTGACTTTTTTAAAGCGTTCCTCAAACTGCTGTACTTCCTCACTCTTTTCGGGCTGCGGTCGCCTTCGCCTCTGCCTGCAAGGGCGCTCTCTGTGCGGTATCGCGATCCAGTTGCTGCCGTCATAATAAATCTTTGCCGCGAGAAGGTTCATCTTTCACCTCCCGCCGGCGATGTGCGCCGCGTTGCCGCAATACCTTTTGTCTTGTTTTCCTGCAAATTCTTGTCCTCCGAAGATAAAATTTGCACGAAAAAAAGGGCATAGCACAAAAGAGAGAAATCACTGTCAGTTAGTTTCTTTCTTTTATGTTATGCCCTTGAAGGTAACGACCCCGCCCCGACGCTTACGCTCGGGGTAACGGCGCGCCAATTTTCAGCTCGCTACAATCTCAATGGTATCGCTTCACTGCTAATCTATTCTTAATCTTTCAAATCAAATCATAAATCAGCTCTCTTATTCAGTTGCAGTGCCCCTTTTCAGGTGCATACAAGTATTATACACCTTACAAAAGAAAAAGTCAAACATATGTTCACATATTTTTAGAAAAATTTAGAAAAATTTTTTCCGGTTATCCACAATTCAAGAGAACACGCAATGCGAACGAACAAAAATACACAGTCCTTGCTAAGAAAGCCCGCCCGCCGCGATAAAAAAAGCAATCCGCAAGCGGGTCAGCGCGGATGCCTTTTTCGCGGCGGGCTTTGCTGTAGTGGCATGTTTTTCTTGTTTCGTCCGTTTGGAACAGATGCTTTTCCGCACCGCATGAATTGTTTTGTTTTAGTTGGTTTTAGGCGTGAGCTTGTCTGCGGCGGCGCGTAGCGCCGCCGCACTCGTCTATGACAAGCTCACGCCTAACTGCCTCTTAAATATACCTGTTTGACAATTCAGCGTAGGAAGAGGTAGTAAAAAGGATGACCTCTTTCGCGGTAGTTCGCGCAAACCTTGCGGCATTTTTCTTGATTTCATCACTCCACATCCCGTCCGAAATTCGATTCGCACTACCAATTCTACCCGTGGTGGCAACCAATCCGCACAGCTATGAGCGTATGCAAAAAACCAACGCTTTTGACATCGTTTTTTTGCATATGTATACTCTTTTTTGCAGGCGCACCTGTAACTCTCTTCCATTCCCATTGGGAGCAAAACGGTTTTTCTGGCGCACAGCAGTTCGTTTTGAGCTAATCGCACGCCTGTTTTTCAAAGCAATCGGCCAATCCTTTTAGGCGGATTAATTTTTCCAGCAGTATATTTTCGTCGTAAAAATAGTGGTTGCTCGCCTCAAACCCGATAGAAGCATCTTCGCTCGTCAGACGATACAGTCGTAAGACGTTTTTGTATTCCCGTTCCAAAAGGTCTAAAACGGCTTTTCTGTCCGCAAATCCCCTTTGTTTATGTAGGACGAACCTAGTATAAAGAGCGGCAGACAGAAAATGGCTTTGGCAGGCAACAGCACATCGGTAAAGCTGCTTAAAACGGGAAGATTCCTTCTGCGGCAACAATTTTATCCCCTCTCCCCACTCTTCGGCAAGCTTTTCCATCAAAAGGGCATACCGTTCGGCACCATAAGGAGCGGAATATTCTTCCACCGCATCGTATGGAAAACAGACCATCCCCGGAGAGAGAGGGACAGATCTTTTTTGCCAGAGCAAACCTGGCCCAATCGTGACAGGAGATTTATACAAAACTTCCACGCTGAAAGGATAATTGCGAAAAGCCGCGGCAAACTGCTCCGTCGCCGCGCGTATGCGCTCCGCTTCCTCGCCGCATTCCGCCTTCAGCCATCCTTCAAGATCGCATTTTCCTCCCTTACAGAAATTTACCAGAGAGAGCAGGGGCGAAGGATAACCGCCCAGCGTCCAGCTCAACATGTAGTTTTCGATATGCAAAGAAGACAGCGCGTTCAAATGCTCCGCCTGCAACGGAAAGACGGGAATAAAAGGTACGGCACTGCATTCCCAGCTGTTGTTCAGCTGGATCTTTGCCCAAACCTTGTGTCCTTTTTTCCGCGCATACTCCCATGTTTTTCTACTTATCTCGCTCGGCCCGGGGTGAGAAACAGAATAATCGATAACTTCGCTTTCAACTCCGCAAACGGAAAATTTTTTTCCGTATTCGCTGACGCACATGACTTCGATGCCCTTTTCCATGCGGTCGATCCCTTCCCAAAGCATCTGCTCGTCCCAATTCATAAAGGGAGACCACCCCCAAAGATTGGCTATGACCCGCGCGGACGAGCCCGATTTTTTTACTCCACGATAAATAAGATTGTTGACGGTGGCAGCAATGTCCTGCGGACAACAGTCCTTGCACCGTTCACAATGCGTTTTCCCCCTGGAAAAGCAATGCGTGTAATTTTCGGACATGGTTATAGTAATAACTCCTCTCAACTCTGGCACGGCGACCAGCAGAGAGCGGACCGCCTCTTCCAGATATTCCTGAGAAGCGCTCTTTCGCATGCACAAAGCGGCGCAACCATCCTTTTCCTGCCCGTAAAAAGCATCGGACAGTTTTGAAGCGGGTACGGCGCGCGGCTCGTTTAGATACAAATATAGTCCAATCTTATACTTTTTACACCATGCCGTAAGCAAAGCAAGATTCTTTCGGCGCTTTTCATATCCCCTACTCAATTCTTCATTGAAGGGACAAGGTGAAAGTTTCTGCAACTGCCCGTAGATCCACACGCCGGTTATTCCCCGATCCCGCAAACGCTTCAAATAGTCATCCGAATAGGAAGAGAAATCACCGCTATCCAAAAGATTTCCGAACAGAGAAGAATAACTGTAGATGACGCGTTCCCCCGTTTCGCTAGCAGAAAGCGGGGAACACGGACCGCTATGCGCATAAAAATCGAATGGCTGTACCTGTTTAGGACAGTATACGCCCTTTACAAAAGTGCCGATACGTCGTGTTTCTTGCTCTTGCTCCTCAGTCAAAGGGGCATAGACGGGCACCGTACATCGAATTTTCTTTCCCAGTTTCACCGAAAGGAAATCATCCTCCCGCAAGATCATGCGATACGATCCTTCATCTGTTCCCAGCAATTGCGCAATGGCGCTCTCCGGAAGCAGATCCCAGTTGCTGCGAATAATGGTAACGTAACCTTTGCGAATCCATGTTTCGTCTTCAGACACCCCGCCAAGCCCCATTTTTTTGGCTTCTTCCGTCAGTGTCTGCGTATCCATACCCAACAAGCGAGCCAAAATGCGTGCAGGTACTTTTCCGTAATTACGGAAAAGCACCTGTTGCCACCTGGTAGGAAAATCGTTCTGAAATTGATTTTGACTGTTTTGTCCCATTTTTAGCAGATTTCCTTTTCAAGATAGTCCAAAGAGAGCCGTACCATGCGCCTGCCAAGTTCTGCGTTTGCTTTTTTGGCGCTCACCGTAAACCAATGCGGTTTATCGTCTATTCTCGAAAGGTCCACGCAATGCGGATACAGCGCCATCAGGATGGAGCTTTCAAATTCGCCCGCATGATCGTAGCCCGTGGCGTTCTGCACCTGCGTGCTCATGGTGGGGATGACCTTGATCCATTGGAAAGGGTTGTTTGCCCCTTCCAGCTGTTGATAGTAATCGGAATACGATTCGCTGCCCCACCAGCCTTCCCCCAACGTCTCTTGCAGATATTCCATCGTCGCACGCTTTGCCGCCATGCGGTAACACAGCGTCATGGGCATTTCGCATTCCTGTTCGAACTGGTGATGGATGACGACGTAAATATTGCGGAACCCCGCATACAGCAGACTGCGGAAAATGTAATACACATAATTTTCAAACGCACGCTCGGCAACATGCACCGTGCCGCTCTCCCGTCCGCCCACCGCATAGCTGGACGGGCTGTAATGTACGGACGGGGCGATCATGATCTCCTTGCGCTTTGCAAGTTCTTTGAGAAGCCCTTCCGCTACCAGCGTATCGCAGCCAAACGCACAGTGCGGCCCGTGATACTCTACCGTACCACCCGCAAAGACGAGCGGAATACGCTCGCGAATGACACGCTGCGTATCCTTGGGAAAACTTTCATCCAAAAACATTTCTTTCTCCTATTCCGAATATCCCACAACCGTATAATAGGCGAGGTTGACCTGTCTGTTATCCAGTCTTCCGTATTGCACTACGATCGGTGCGGTGCTTTCCAGTTTCATGGCATACTGCTTTCCGTATGGGACAGCGTAGCCGTTCATGTCCGAACGTTTATTCATACGGAAACAGCGCACACGTTGGGGTAAGACTCTCCATTCGATCCCTTCCGCGTACTCTTCCTCTTCAAAATACAGCTTGACGCGGATAACCGCTTCCTCAGCAGAATCGTTGACAACAATCACTGATTCGTGCCCTTTCAGCACACCTTCCCCCTCTTCGGGAAGTTCGCAATCAGGAATTATCCACTTTTTCTTTCCCATTACGCTCATCTCAGAACCCCAGCTCGACGATCCCTTTTTTAAGGTAATCGGTATACGATTCGTATCCGTTTTCCTTGACGGCAATGCCCTTTTCCCAGCGGCAGCCGAACGTAGGGCCGCTGATAAACGTATCGACCTGGAAGGTCATGTTCTTTTCCAGCGGATAATGGCTGTCCGTCTCCATCCAGGGAGCTTCCACCTCGATCATGCCTGTCCCGTGGCAAGGCCCGTAGACATAGTTCTTTTCATATCCCGCGTCTTTATACAACCGATAGAAATCCTTAGCGATATCACTCGCAGTCACACCGGCGCGAATGCGCTCACATGTCCATTCGTGTGCCTTGCGACAGAATTCCACCAAGGCGCGTCTCTCGCCTTCCAATTTCCCCATTATGACAGGCAGACCGATGCTGGGCGAGTATCCGTCTATCTTTGCGGAAAGATTCAGCTGCACGATGTCGTTTTTACCAATCTTACGATAGCTAGGACGGCTGATTGCGTGGCGGGTGGAAGCCTCGCTGAAAACGTACATAGGCAGCCCCTCGTATTCGGCGCCGTTCTCGTAGATAACGCGCTGTGCTACGCCGACCATTTCCAATTCTGTCACGCCGGGGCGCAGGTTTTTGATGACCTCGTCCGTTGCAAGCTCGATAATGCGGAACCCTTCGCGGATGCATGCAAGTTCATTTTCGCTCTTGATCTTGCGCAATTCAACCATAATTTCGTTGCATCGAACAATCTCGCTATGAGGGAAATTTTCCCGAAGGGACTCGTAAACAGGAAGGGTGCATTCGACATAGCTACCAAGCCCGATCTTGGGGGCATTGCCCGCAACGCCCAGTTGGCGGAAAACTTCCTTCATGCTCACACTGACCAGTTCCGGATAAGAGGGATCCGCCGATTCGCGGAATTCTTTGAGCACAAAGATCTTGTCCATTTTTGCAAAATCTTCCGCAAAATACTTCGACTCCGGTCCCACCAGAAGCGCAGCACTGCCGTTTGCGGCAATCGCTACGCCCGCACGCTCGAACAAGGGCCAGAACCCCGAAAAATACCTCGCGTTCGCATAGTCCGATTCGGTGGAAACGACCACCATGACGTCTAGACCGCGCTCTTTTACCAGCTGTGCAGCACGGCAGACTCTCTCTTTATATTCAGCTTCGGGAATACAAATTCTTTTCATAATTTCATCCTTCCTTTTTATTTCTGTACATCAATATGGGCGGTAAGTGGCTCGCTCAATGTAAGATACGGACTGACGGCATATACACTGACATCGTACGATTCCGCAAGCAAAAAACCTGGAACATACAGCTCGCAATTTTCTGCCATGCTTTCCATTCCTTTAAAATAATCCGTGTAGACGAGATACTCCTTCTCCTCCGTGCCGTTGTCCACGACCACTTTGTAATAGATCACGCAGTCGGGATGCGTTGCCGCGCGGAACTGAAGATACCCGCTGAACTTTTCCGTGCTGAGGATATCCTTCTCGATCACCAACTGTGTATCCGACGGAAATTCGGGAGGGACATCCCTCTCGAACCTTGCGTCCGTGTAGACGAAATCTTCTTTCTTGAAAGATTCCAACACGAAGTCGGCGCCGAGTTTTTTATCCAGCGTGAAATTCATGCGTTCCATGACGACTTTATGTGTGCCTTCCTCGACGGTGCAAATGAGGCCGTAGCCGTATTCGTTGTATCCTTCCGGATAGCGGTAATCGCTGCTGCCCGGCTGAATGACGCCCACGCCCTCCGTTGCCACGGACGTATACGCGATCGCCTGTGTGTTGACGACCGTATAATCGCCCTGCCAGATGCTGCGCGGGTTGGCGAGCGGATTATGCGAATGCCCGGAAAAGACGACTGCCTGCGGAAAATCCTCAAACAGCCCGTTGAGCGCTGGATTGCCCATTTCCGTCTCTTTTTCGCTGCCGAGGACGGTATCTTCGGGCGCGGCGTGGACGGTGACAAAGATCGGGCGGGACGGGTCTTCCGAAACGCTTTCTTCCATGCACGACCGTGCCCAGCCGAGCGTCTCTTCCGAATAGTTGCAGCTCAGGTCTGTTCCGTCCGAAGAAATGCCTATAAAATGATACCCTTCCACCACTTTATGTACGTTTTTTGTCTGACCGAGTTTGTCTTCAAAGAGTTCTGCTTGTTGCTGATAAGAGAGCTCTGCCCCTGAAGCGTTGTATGTTTCGTGGTTACCCATGATATAGACAAATTCCGGTTTCTTTGCGCCTTCAAACGCCGCATCCTCTATTTTTTTATAATAATCGTACGTACTCTCCGCCCCGTAATCGACGATATCCCCCGCAAAGACGACCACATCCACACTTTCTTCCCGGATGGCCTGCAACGTATTTTCCAGATTAACAGAAGTGTAATTGGTAGAGTTCGGGACAAGCTGAGAATCACTGATGACAGCAAACTTAAAACCTTCCTCTCCCGAGGGCGTATTTTCCGTGGGTTTGGCGCAAGCGGAGGCGCCGCACAGGGCAAGGCACAACAGCAAGATCGGAAAAACCCTTGACTTTTTCATCGTTCCCCTCCTTACGGGAATCTGCGGGGCGGCGACGCCGCCCCGCAACTGCTTTTATACGGCTTTCGCCTTATGCTTTTTTCCGTTTATACACGACGGCGACCGCACCCGCCGCCAGCAGGAGCGCACACACAGTTCCGCTTACGGAAAGGACGCTGGAAGAGCATCCGCCCTTTTCTGCGCCGCCTTCCTTTTCAAACTGAGCGTTGACGACGGTGTCTGCCGTGATGGGCGTATTATCGAGATCGAAGTCCCAACCCTTGAATACATACCCTTCCTTGACAGGGTCTGCCTCGGGATACTCCGCATACGTGCCGTGATCGGCCGTGATGGTGGCGAGAACGGTATCTCCGTCCTTAAAGGTGACCGTATAGCTGTTTTTCTGCCACAGGGCATACAAAGTCATGTCGCTCGTGACGACGATCTTTGCGTTCGGTTCGTATTCCTTGGAGCCCGTAGAAGACGTTGCCCAGCCGGAAAGGGTATATCCCTCGCGGGAGAATCCGCTGCCGTCCAGCGTCACTTCTCCTCCGTACTGCACTTTGAGCGGCTCGATCGTGCCCGTGCCCCTGCCGGGGATAAAGGTGAGGGTATGCTCTGCCACCGACTTCGTTCCGGTGATGACGGCGGATTTGGTGATGTTGTTCAGGTCGATCCCCGCGCTTTCCGTATCCCACGTATAAACATATCCCGTTTCCTTGGGGCCGGTAAAGACGGCTCCGTCGTAGACCTTAAAGATCATATCTTCCTGCCCGTCCACACGGAAGGTGAGCGTGTGTTCGAAGGGCATATCGACAATCTTTCTTTCCGAAGGAGTGTAATAGGCATTGCCCCAGTAGAACACGCTGATCTCGCCGAACTTGCCTTCGTATCCGTCCGCAACGACGGTGGAACCCGCGTTGGCATAATTGGGAAGTTCTGAGCAAGGCGTTCCCTGATCGAACACGCCGTCGTCAAAATCTGCTCTCTTGACCACGGACGAATCCACACTGCGCGAAATGGCGATGTTGTCCAGCGTCATGGTGACTTCGCCGCGCGTTTCCACGGCAACATATGTCTGAGCGGCCTCCCCTCTCGCAAACTGGGGCGCGATCAGATCGAAACTGAGGATCTTTTCATAATAGCTTGCAGGCGCAGGGATCTCCTTGCGGCTGACCACAAAGCTGTTGGGAAGTTCGCTCGCCTCGCCCGTACGCATTTCGACGCGATAACTGTAGCCGGGCTGCATAAAGAGCGCGGGGTCGCCATTAATGAGTTCTGGATTGATGGCAACGGGGTTGCCGTCGTGCGTGACGTCGTTGAATTCTCCGTTCGGGAAGAACTGAATGACGTTTTGAATGTTGCT
>CALVMA010000010.1 GCA_944341655.1 uncultured Clostridia bacterium
CCAGAAACAGCATCTGGAGCTGACGCGCGATCTTGCGGTCCGGTTCAACAACCGTTACGGGGAGACGTTCACCGTGCCGGACGGATACATTCTCAAGGACAGCGGTGCGCGGATCATGAGTCTTGCCGATCCGTCCAGGAAGATGAGCAAATCGGACGAAAACCCGAACGCGTTCGTGACGATGGGGGACGATAAAGACACGGTGATCCGCAAATTCAAGCGTGCGGTGACGGACAGCGGGAGCGAGATCCGTTACGCGCCCGAAGAGAAGCCGGGCGTGTCCAATCTTCTGACCATTTACCACGCGTTTACGGGCAAGGGCATAGCGGATTGCGAGAAAGAATTTGAAGGAAAGGGATACGGTGATTTCAAAGTTGCCGTCGGCGAAGCGGTTGCGGACGCGCTTGCGCCCGTGCAGGCGGAAAAAGCGCGGCTGCTTGCGGACAAGGGGTACCTGAACGGGATCATGAAGCAGGGAGCGGAGACGGCATTCCGCATTGCGCGCAAGACGCTTTCCAAAGTTTACCGCAAAGTCGGGTTTTATTCGGGAGAGTAAGAAGTGTTCGGGTACATTCAGCCGGATATACCGTATATGTATGTGAAAGACGGCGTACTTTACAAAGCGCTGTACTGCGGTCTTTGCAAGAGTATCGGAGCAAGCTGCGGCAACTGTGCGAGGATGGGTTTATCGTACGATATGACCTTTCTTTCGGCGCTTCTGCACAACATCAGGAATTGCGACGTAAAGATCGAACAGCGGCATTGCATATTGCATCCGATCTTCAGGCGGCCGATCGCGCGGGACGATGAG
Organism: uncultured Clostridia bacterium; assembly: GCA_944341655.1. Classification (GTDB taxonomy): domain Bacteria; phylum Bacillota; class Clostridia; order Christensenellales; family Borkfalkiaceae; genus Borkfalkia. Next base: position 812 of record CALVMA010000010.1, read on the forward strand.
ATCACGCAGTCGGTGGCGTGTCTGAACACGCTTTTGACCTATTATAAGCTGACGGACGACGTGCAGGACGAAAACAAGGGCAGGGTGAGCCGTGCGGCGTTCAAAGGCGGGTTCAGGCGGGCCAGGAAGCGGTATCCGGAGTATGAGGCGATCGTGAAGGCGCGCATGGCGGAGCTGAACGGGCTGGAAAAGGCGGGATGCGACAGTGTGGACAGGGCGGCGGATCCTTTCGGGAACATGATCGCGGAGGTATCGGACGCATGTCTCGGCGAATATAAAAGTGAATTTACGCACAACCTGTTTTACGGGATCGGGAAGTGGGTGTATCTTATCGATGCGCTGGACGATTACGACAAGGACAGGAAAAAGGGAAATTACAATCCGTTTGTTTGCGCATACGGGAGCGGATCGCGCGCGCAGATGCTGGAAAAAAATGGCGAGGACATCGATTTTATTTTTGCGAGCATATTTGCTTCCAATGCGGAGAATCTGAAAAAGATCAAATTTTATTTTAATCACGATCTGACGGACAATATTATTTTGCGCGGGCTTCCGGCGGCGACGCGCCGCGTGCGATGCGGGTGCAAGGGGAAGAAAGTCAAACCCGAAAAAATCAAAATAAAATAGGCGCAAGCCGAAGGAAAAGAGATGAGTAAACAAAGTTACGAGCTTTTAGGCGCTGCAGAGACGGCGACGGACGAGGAGATCGCGGCGCAGTACGAGGCGTTGAAGAAGAAATATTCGGAAGAGCGTTTTCTGGAAGGGGAAGCGGGTAACGAAGCGGCGAAAATGCTCAACAAGATCGACGTTGCTTACAATGAGATCATGACCGAGCGGCGCGAACAGCGTTCGGCGAAGGATACGAGCTCGTCGTTTGCGAAAGCGGAGCAATACATTCGTGACGGAAAGATCAACGAGGCGCAGGCGGTGCTGGACGAATTCAACGAGCGTTCTGCGGAGTGGCATTATCTGCAATCGGTGGTGTTCTATAAAAAGAACTGGATGAACGAGAGCAAGAAACAGCTCGAGATCGCCATGCAGATGGATGCGGACAACGAAAAGTACCGTACTGCGTACAATAAGCTGAAAGACAAGATCGAATATGATAAAAAACAGGCGGAAACGGTACGCACGTCGGGCGGATATACGCAAGACGGCGGGAATTATGACGAAGGACAGCAGCAGATGGGCGGAGGCTTTTGCGAGCAATGCGCCACATGCTGCGCGTGCAACATGCTGTTTAATTGTTGTCTGAACGCATGCTGCGGCTGCAGATAACGGCAGGACGGAAAAATCTGCGCGGCGAAATTCCGCGCAACGTAAGGTATGAAAAAAAAATCTTTTCAGATCGCTCTGTCGGCTGTATCCTGCGCGTTGGCGACGGTATTCATGGCGATCGGGCTGAACGTGCCGATGGCGTTTGCGTCGGGGTATCTGTTCGCTTCGCTTGCGCTGATGCTGCCGTTGGCGATGGACATGCGGCTGGGCGGCTTTTTGGCGTATGCGGCGACGGTGTTGCTGTGTTTGCCGTTCGGCGGGATACAGCAATTTTATAAATTAGTACCGTTTATCGCTTTTTTCGGCCTGCATCCGCTGGTGAATTATTTGCAGGAGCGCATGCACGTCAACCGTTGGATAGCGTTGGCGGTCAAGGCGGTCTGGTTTGTGGGAGCGGCGGAGCTTTCGTGGTGGCTTTTTGATGCCGCGGTAGAAATTTCATTGCCGTATGCCTGGATGAACGATTGGGCGTATGTTCTGATCGCGGCGGCGGGCACAGTATTTTTCGTGTTTTACGATTGGCTGATGCGGCGTTGTCAGAAGCTTGTCGATGTCTATGTGGCGCGGCTGAACGGAGGAAGGGGCAAAAAGGGGCCGCCGCCTGCGCGGCCGCGTGACGATGCGGATGAGATATTCGGTACGGAACAATCGCAAACAGAAGAGGACAAAACGGACGAAGGGCGTTGATGTTTTATATTCTGCGGAGAGAGAATAATGTCTGATGTAACGGAAATAACGAACAAGAATCAGGAATTTACGGGGTTAGTCGAGTCGCTGGGCAGCAACGGTGAGGGGATCGTACATATGGGCGAGACGGTGTTTTTTGCGCCGTTCACCGTAGTGGGAGAAAAGGTAAAATTTCGTGCGTTGAAGGTTAAAAACAGGATCGGGTATGCCAAGGCATTGGAGATCCTGACGCCTGCGGACGAGCGGGTTCGGCCGAAGTGTCCGCTTTTCACGAAATGCGGGGGATGTCAGATGCAGCATCTGCGCTACGGGGCGCAGCTGAAGGCGAAGACAAAAACGGTATCGGACGCATTGCGGAAGATCGCGGGGCTCGAGGCGGACGTACCGCTGACGGTCAAGAGCGATCTGCAATTCGAATACCGCAACAAGCTGCAGATCCCGGTGGGAGTGAACAAGGACGGCGCGAACGTGATCGGATTTTATGCGGAGCGCAGTCACAGGATCGTTCCCGTGGAGCATTGTTATATTCATCCCGGCTGGGCGCGCGACGTGATCCGAATTTTTTCGGAATATATGGACGAATGCCATGTGCGCGGGTATGACGAAGTCAGCGGGAAAGGTGTGTTGCGGCATATCGTCGTGCGGGATATGGAAGGAAATTTTCTTGTCACGGCGGTGACGGCGACGGATACGCTTCCGTCGTCGGAAAAGCTGATCTCGAAACTGAGCGAAAAATTTAAAAGTTTTTCGCTGTGGCATAACGTAAACAAGGGTGACGGCAACGGAGTTTTCGGCGATCGCTGGACGCTTCTGCACGGCCGCGGGAAATACGGTGCGCACGAATGGGGGATACGGTTCGAAGCCGGCCCGAACACGTTCATGCAGGTGAACAGGAGCGTGTGCAGAAAGCTTTACGAGCGCACGGTGCGTTTTGCGGCGGACTGCGGAGCGAAAGCGGTGATCGACGCATACAGCGGGAGCGGCTTGCTGACGGCGATGCTGGCGAAGCAGGTGGACAAGGTGTACGGGATCGAAACGGTCAAAGAGGCGGTGCAGTGTGCGGACGAGCTGATCGCGCCCAATAAATTGGAGGGCAAACTGTTCAACATCTGCGGGAGGGTGGAAGAAGAGCTTCCGAAGCTGATGGCGGAACAAGAGGTGTCCGAAACGATGCTGGTGGTGGATCCGCCGCGCAAAGGGGTCGACCGAGCGACGCTGAAAGCGATCCTTGCGTCGGGTATCCCGAACGTGGCGATGATTTCCTGCAATCCCGCAACGATGGCGCGGGATGTCGGCATATTGACGGGGGCATTGCGCGAGGAAGGCAATGAGCTGAAAAAGACGCCCGACTATCCGAAAGACGGCATACAGGGCTTTTATAAGCTGATTTCGGTTCAGCCGTT
>CALVMA010000011.1 GCA_944341655.1 uncultured Clostridia bacterium
ATTGCGCACCGCTAACGCTCGCCGTTGGCGTGCGCAAGTGAAGACGCGATTGCGGCGGCTTTTGGGCTGATCGGCGCAAAATGCCCCTTGCCGCCGTAAGGCAGGCTGCGGGGACGCCGGCGCGGAAGCGCCGTACGCATTTTGCGCCGCTGAGCACACAAAATCCGCTCGCACTCGCTGCCATGTCGGGTTCACCAGAAAACAATAAGTTTTAATTTATAACAAATAAAAGATTCACAGTAAACAAACACAAGCAGCGAATGCGGGAAGATTTCCGAGGGCAGAGACACGGATTTTGTACGCGCGCAGCGCGCACGTCGCCGCAGCCTGCCTCATGGCGGCAAGGCAAAATCCGTGAGCTATGCACCGGAAAGATCCCGCAGTCGCGTCTGAACGAAGCGCAACCCGAAGGGTAGCGTTAGCGGTGCGCTAAGGTTAAAATGTATTTTGCCGAATTGAAAAAACGCGATATAGCAAACGGACTGGGGGTGAGAGTCTCACTCTTCGTTTCGGGCTGCCGGCATCACTGCCCGGGCTGTTTCAACGAGATCGCGTGGGATTTCGATTACGGCAAGGAGTATACGCGGGAAACGGAAGACGAAATCATAGCCGCGCTCGAACCCTATTACGTGCAGGGACTGACGCTGCTGGGCGGCGAGCCGTTCGAACCGGAAAATCAGCCCGAACTCGTGAAACTGCTCCGCCGCGTCCGCAGCGATACGCATGCCGACGTGTGGTGCTATTCGGGCTTTACTTTCGAGGAACTGACGGGCGAGAGCCGCGCGCGCACCGACTGCACGGACGAGCTGCTGTCGCTTATAGACGTACTCGTGGACGGCCGTTTCATTTTCGCGGAGAAGGACATCACGCTGCGCTTCCGCGGTTCGCGTAATCAGCGTCTGCTCGATCTGCCGAAATCGCTTGCCGCGGGTCGTCCGGTTCCGTGGGACTCCGACGCGCACGTCTGAACGCGCGGTAACAAAATACAATAAATAATTACAAGTCCGTGAAAAGCAAAACGCTTTTCGCGGACTTTTTATTCGAGAACGTTATTGCTTATTTCAACGTAATAGTTGCAGAAAGACTGTGGAAAACATAATATTTTCACGGTCTTTTTTGGCGGCGCTAATTTATAACAGATTAGGATAAACCGCAAAAAAATCAATAAAGTCGGAAAATATGTAAGAAACGCAATGCTATTGCATAAGTTTTGCAATTTACAGGGGGGGGGTTAGTGATAGAATAAATTTGCACAAAGACCGGGTTTGTAATGCAATATCATCGTATGGAGGATAGCAAAATGTGGAAAAGATGAGTTTCAGTCATGACATTAAGAACGTTACCAGGTAACACAAGCCGTTTTGCAGCGGCTTCGAATTCATAAGCGAGGACAGATATGAATCAAATGGATAGATTAAAAAATTTTTGGGAAAGCAATCGCAAAGTATTGATGATCGTAATCGTATCGGTACTGTCAGTTTGTTTTGTCGCAAGCATAATTCTCGCCGTTTTTATAGGCGGCGAATTTATGCCGGATGAAGAATCGGCAAGCGTAAAAGGCGTACTGAAAATTACGGAAGAAGGCTTTGTTACGAACTATATCGAGAACGACGCATTTTCCTTTGATACGACCAATACGAAAATACAGCTGCTGGCAAAGGATCCCGCAAAAGAAGACGTGGTCAATATTCCCGAACTTCCGGCAGGCTCATACGGCTTTAAGGTGAACGGCGAGGGTGAAATTATCGACGATCCGTCCACTATAACCGTTACGAATGAAATCACGTTGGTATCCGTAGTCAGCAAGGAATACCCGACGCTGTCTGTCGATATTCCCATAAGGGTTTTTGCGCCCGAGGTATGTTCGATGAGGGTCGTGAAAAAAGATTATGCAACTACATATTTTGTGGGCGAACCGTTCAATTTCGATAAGCAGGCTACTCAGATAATGCTTTACGCCAGTGAAACGAAAGACGGTGAAAGCGAAGAAATCGAGCTGAAAGAACTACCTTCGGGCGATTACGGTTTCAAGATAAACGGTGAAGGCGAATTAATAGAAGACGCTTCATCAATCGTCATGAGCAAAAACATATCGACCGTAGAAGTCGTGTACGAAAAATATCCGGAAATAAAGTTCGGAATAGACGTGAGAGTACTCAATGAAGGCGAGCTTGACATACGTAACGAGCTTTTACTTGAAGCGGAATCGCCCGATACGAATCTTTATCAGGACGGAAATTATATTTCTTACGAAGACAGATCCCAGCTGCCGTCACCGTCTAATCCGTTCCTGTCGAACGCCGGCGACAGCCCGGCCGGACAGGATTGCAGCGGTGGCGCAGTGATCAGGAATCTCGGTAAACTTGATATGAAAGTAGAGTTCGTTTTCGAGAGCACGCAGGATTGCGAAGTCGATCTTACCATACTGTATTGTCTGCGCAAGGACGGAAAAACGTTCGGCGAATACTACACCGTAAAAATAAACGGGGAAAATATTTCCGGCGTTATGGAACAGCAAACGCCCGTGGGCGACGGGTACTTTACTCCGGCTTCTCTCGACCCCGTAAAGATAAAAGTGGCGAAAGGAACGAACACGATTACATTCGAGAATAATAACAATCCGGCCAACCTCGATGCAATAAAACTGACGGCGTCGGATGCGGTGCTCTACGAACCGCTTAAATAATAAGGGAGGAACGGTATAATGATAGAATCGATTAAAAAAGAAATAAAGGAAAGTATTTTGACCAAGTGGATAGGCTGCTTCGTTGCGTCAGTCGCCGCAGTTCTGAGCATCATACAGGCGATTACTTACAGCGGAGTCGCCGCGGCGGATTTCAACGTCAATGCCGTAGTGTTCTCTCTGCTCGGCGCGGCGCTGTTCGTTTTGCTGTCGCTTTCGCGTAAAACGTCGTCGCTCGCCCCGGTGGCGTTGATGATATGCGATTTTGTGGCATTACTGTCATTTGTAGGCGTAATCATCGATTATTTTTCCACTTTGTTTTTCGACGGATTTTCAATGGATAAACTTTTCTCGCAGGAGGCGGCATATTCGTTCAGCACGGTTTCGTTCGTATTATCCACGATAATAGCGTCAGTTGCCGTATATCTGCCGCAGAACAGAAAAATTGACCGGGAGGATGACATAAAATGAAAAAACTCGGCCTTGTTACAAAAATTTTATTGCATGTTACTCTGATTGTTTTCGGAATCATGGCCGTCGGCGGGCCGATACTGCTCGCGAACAAAGGCGCCATAAACGGATATTTCGGGATACAGACGTCGATCGGCTCCACTAACGGCAGCGACGGCAGTCTGTACTACGATACGAAATTCGAAAACATGGATGAAGTCGCTGCGGCGACAAAAGATATAATAGAAGAAACGATGGAAGAAGGCGCCGTACTTTTGAAAAACGATAACGACGCGCTTCCTCTTAAGAAAAACGATAAGGTGAACATGTATGGCATCGCTTCGTATTATACCGTCGTTACCGGTCAGGGTTCCGGCGTCGGCGACGCGAAATCGAACGTGGTGAAACTTTACGACGGGCTGACTTCCGCGGGGCTTATCGTCAATTCCGAAATGAACGAGTGGTATAAATCGCAGAACGTGAACGACTATCTCGAAGTTGGAAAGCGCGGAGGTTCATTTACGGGCGGCGGTACTCAGCAGTCGCAATTCGTCGTGAAAGACGCAAACTGGAACGAACTTCCCGATGCAAAGAACAATGAAGCCAGAGCGGGCATAGTCGTGTTCGCACGCAACTCCGGAGAAGCGATAGATCTGTATATGGATAGCCATCTCATATTTGTTTCGTGAAAATCTATCTAATTTATAAACTGTCACATATCCGCCTATGCTAAAACGAGCCGCAACGGAAAGGACGAAATTTCGGAGAGGAACTTCTCTCTTCATTTTACTGCCATCTGTATATGATCCCGAAATAGTCCGATGAAAAAAATAATACGAACCCCGACTTTTCGGGGTTCGTATTATTTACGTTTGGTACCCCTCCGAAAAAGGACAAAAAACAGATCGAAAAGTTTTTTCTTCGTCGGGGAAGAATACGGATATGAGCGTACCATGTCCGGAAACACGGCGGATACGGGAGCGGGAAAGAACCGTTGTGCCCCGCTGTCTTCCTTTGTGCTTCCGCGCCCAATACGTTCAAAAGAGCGGGAAAAGGCGCGTGTAGAGACAAAGAGAACTCAATTTTGCAGATATATACGTCACGTAGAGTTTTTATTTTTTGGCGAAAAAACTTCTTTTTCCTTGATTTGTTGCGGGTATATGTTGCGTATACCTGAAAAATTCAGGATTGGTATTGACTTTTTGAATGCGGTCGATTAAAATGAATATGGATACCACCATGGATGACGGACAGACGCGCACCATCATAAACCGCGAACACAACGGCGATGCGAGCCGCAGCGTCGGAGACGCGCTCGCGCTTTCCGACAACGAAAAATCCGTACTTGAAGGAATGAAAGCGCTGAAAGATGCCGGTACGCTCGACAGCATTATCGTTCTGATGAACAGCGCAAGCCCGCTTATGTGCGATTTTATCGAAAACGAAGCGTACGGAATAGACGCGTGTATGTGGGTAGGCGCCATAGGCACGTACGGAGCGAACGCGATAGGCCGCCTGCTTGTCGGCGACGTCAATCCTTCAGGCAGAACCGCGGATACATTCTGGGCTCACAGTAAATACAATCCGGTATATTACAATTACGGGGCAATAGAATATGCGAATTCCGACATTCTCAAAGGATATCAGACCACGCTCAACAACGAATACGACGATAAATACTATCTTGTATATCAGGAAGGAATTTACAACGGTTACAAATACACCGAAACGAGATATGAGGATTACGTGACCGGCCGCGCCAAAACCGGCGACTACGATTACGAAAAAGTAGTTACGTATCCGTTCGGCTACGGCATCAGCTATTCCGAGTTCGAATATTCGGATATGCAAGTGACGGAAAACGATGACGCAACGTATACCGTTACGGTCAACGTCACGAACACTTCCGACACCGACGGCAAGGAGGTGGTACAGGTTTATCTGCAGAAACCGTATACGGCTAAGGATATCGAAAACGGCGTAGAAAAAGCGGCGGTCGAACTTATCGGTTTCACTAAGGTCGAGGTGCCGGCAAAAGCTACGGTGCCGGCAACGATAACCGTGCGAGAAAAGTATTTTGCCGCATATGACGCAAATGTCGAAAAAACGTACGTTATAGGATCTGACAACGCCGACGATAAATATCTCCTGACGGTCGCAAAGGATTCTCATGACGCCGTAAACAATCTACTCAAATACAAGGCGGACAACGGCGTAGCCGTCGATACGGATAAAATGGCGTTTAACGACCGCAGAGGCCAAGGCGACAAGAACCTCGTCTGGAGTAAGTACTTTGCATACGACAATAAAACGTATTCGTCGAACGATTTCATCGAAAACGAAAACACGGTTCCGCCCGCGTACGAAGGCGCGGAAGTCAATTACGGAGTCGACGGTATAACCAATCAGTTCGATGATGTGGATTTCAAAAAGGCCGGAATATTCTCTCAGGATGAAATGCAGCAGGTTTATATCACAAGAAGCGATTGGGCGGGAACATACGGCAAAAAAATCGCGTTGACGGCGACGCAGGCTCTCGCAGACGCTCAGGTATGCGCTCCCGCACCGCAGGATAATATTCCGTATCCCACATACGGAGAAGTCGGCTTCTTTGACGAGGGCGAAGCCTTCGACGAGATAAAACTCATTTATCTGAAAGGAAAGGATTACAACGATCCGTTGTGGGAAACCCTGCTTAATCGTATGACCTGGGACGAAACGTGCTATCTGCTTCAGGAGGGGCTGCGGTTTACCAACGCCGTTGAATCCATAGTCGCCCCGAGTTCATCGCAGCAAAACGGCGGGCTCGGTCCCGTTCTTTCACGAGCAGACGGCGGATTGCCGAGCCAAAGCGGATTCCGCGGTTTTGCGGAGACGCGCGATCCCGAAAATATGGGCAGAAAGCCCGCGACATTCGTATGTAACGGCATCGTTGCCGCCACATACAACGTCGAATTCATGAGAAAACTTGGCGAGCAGGCCGGCGAAGAAGGAATATGGGCGGGTTACAACGGCATATACGGGCTCGGTGTGAACATACACAGAGGCGCATACTGCGGGAGAGCTTTCGAGTATTACAGCGAAGACGGTTTTCTTACAGGTATGGCTGCCGGCAACGAAGCCGCCGGTTCACATAAGCTTGGTATGTTCGTCCTGATGAAACACGCTATACTTAACGATCAGGAAACGCATCGTGCGGGCGTTAATACCTGGGCAAACGAACAGTCTATCCGCGAAATATACGGCAGGGCGATCGAGGTTGCCGTCGAGGTGGATCGCGAACTCACTCCGAACTCAGTTCTCGGCGTAATGACGGGTATGAACCGTATGGGTGCAAAATGGGCAGGCGCGCAAGGTTTCTGCAATAAGGTTCTTCGCGCGGAATACGGAATGAGGGGATACGTTGTATCAGATTACAACTCGGGCAGACTTTATTGCAGTCCCATTCAAGGCGTACTTAACGGAAACGACCTGCCTGACGGGCAGCCGGCAGGCAACGATCCGTATAAGACGGATAAAGACGGCAACTATCTCAATTTCCAGAATTACAAAACGGGATACGGGGAGCTTGCTTGGGCAATGAGAGATGCCGCGCACAAGATACTGTATACCGTCGTCAATAGCAACACGATGAACGGATTTACCGGAGAGTCGTCTATAATCGTAGTGACTCCGGCATGGGAAATAGCCGTTCCGGTAGTCACACGTGTCGCAATGACGTTATTCATCTGGAGCGCAGCGGCGTTCTGCATCGTTTGGATAATCAATTTCGTAAAAGAACGCGGCAGACGTTCTTTATGACGACTTCCTCTACAAAACGCATATCAATGCGACAAAACGGGTTCCGCAGTCCTGCGGAACCCGTTTCGTTTTGTATTTTTATTCGAGAGCATATTTCTTTTCCAGTTCTTTTATGTCGTCGTATACGTCGTCGAAGTCGTGGATTTTCAGCTTTTTGTGCACCTCGTCCACCTGCCACTGCTTGTAGTTGAACATCTTTACCCACAGGGGATAAAACCTGAGCCAGCGGCAGAAGTGTTTGATGACCGTGTCGTCGCGTATGGCGCGCTGTTCGTTGAAGCGGCGGGGAAGCACGAGCTTGCTTTCGGCAAGGTCATTGAGCGCGGACTGGTCGGGCATGAACATGGTGCGGCGGTTGACCTGCCTGCGGGTTTCGGCGAAAAGTCCGGTTTCGCGGATGCGGCGCAGATTGATGAGCATGACGCCGGAGTTGCAGTAGTTTTCGTCTATCCAATACCGCCCCGCGGCGTCGAGCGACGCTCCGAATTCGTATGAGGAAATGTCCACGTCCCACAGTTCGGAAATGTCCCTCCGGCACATGGTGTCGGCGTCGAGATAGATTATCTTGTCCGGATCTCCGTCCGGCGTAATGAGGTCGAGGAAGAGGCGGAGCTGCGCGTACGGAGTATAAAAAGACCGCTGGTTTTTCCCGCCCGCGAAATA
>CALVMA010000012.1 GCA_944341655.1 uncultured Clostridia bacterium
GCCTGCGCGAGTTTGCAGGCGTGGACGATCTCCTCGTCGGTGGCGTTCTCGTCGCCCCAGCGCAGGCGGGGTACGAGGGGGTGCGGAAGGCGCGTTTTTCGCGGCAGACGGGAAAAGCGGCGCGAAAGGAAGGGAGCGCGGGGCAAAAGCGGGGCGAAGGAAAGAAATTTGCCGTGTAAACGGGAAAGCGTCTTGACAAAAGCGGAGCGCATACCCTATAATAGAGGGCAAGAAAGGACGGAGAGAGAGAAGCCATGCAGGACAACAGTGATCTTTTTGACGAAGAGAAGAGCGCGCCGATGCAGGAGACGGAGATCGAGAACCGTACGGCGGCGACGAAATGTCCCTCGTGCGGCGGGGAGATGTCATACGATGCGGAAAGCGGGAAACTGCTCTGCATGCATTGCGGGACGCAGCTGGACATCTGTTCCAAGACGAGCGAGGAGCTGGATTTCGAGCGGCTGCTTTCCAACGACGGGGGGTGGACGGAATCGCACGTATTCCGCTGCGAAGGCTGCGGGGCGCAGGAAGTTTTGGACAAGAACGAGATCGCGAAGCAGTGTCCGTTCTGCGGGACGACGAACATCGTGAAAACGAACGAACTGCCCGCCATTCGTCCGAACGCGGTGGTGCCTTTCCGCGTGGCGCTGAAGGATGCGGCGGCGTCGGTGAAGGTATGGATACGCAAGCGGCTGTTTGCGCCGCAAAAATTCCGCAAGAGCGCCAAGCCGGAGAAGATGAAGGGCGTCTATATGCCCGCATTTTCCTTTGATTCGTCGACGCGGTCTTTTTACTCGGCGGTGCTGGGGAAGTATTATTACACGACGCGGCGTGTGAACGGGAGAACGGTGCAGGAGCGGCGGATACGGTACTTCACGGTCAAAGGCAGTTATGAAATGTTTTTCGACGATGTGCTCATTCAGGCGAGCGGGAGCATCGACCAGAAGTCGCTGAACAAATTGCAGCCTTTCCAGACGAACGACAGCCGCGAATACACGAAAGAATATCTGAGCGGGTACACGGCGACGCAAAACACGAAGAGCGGGCTGGAGTGTTGGGAAGAAGCCAAACAGGTGATCGCGGGGCGGCTGCGCGCGGCGATTTTGGCGCAGTACGATCACGACGTGGTGTCGTCGTTTCAGATCTCGACGCAGTATTCGGGGATCACGTTCAAATACATATTGATCCCCGTGTATGTCGGTCACTGCAAGTGGCATGCGAAGCTTTACAACTTTTTTGTGAACGGCATGAACGGGAAGGTGACGGGCAAGGCGCCCGTATCGCCGCTGAAAGTCGGCATCGTTGTCCTGCTGGGGATCGGGGTTCTTGTCGGGCTGTATTTCCTTTACCGTTATCTGGGCAGCTGAGATTAAGAAAAAATAGTTGCTTTAAATCGGCTTAAAGCAGGGTTTGGCGCGTTTTTTTGGTGAAAAGAAGCCGATACGACGGGAAAACGCAAAAAATGCCGCCGTTTCCGCGATGAAGCGGAAACGGCGGCAATGTCATGATTCGATAATTTTTTGTTAACGAGCGGCTTGCGAAAAATTGCGGAAAGGTTTATAATATTCATAACGGGCGGATATGGGGCGAAGTTCGGCTCTTGCGGTAAGCGTGCGGGGTCATGCCCGAGAATTTGCGGAATTGAATGATAAAGTTCGCGGGGCTGTCGTAACCGACGGCGGAAGCGATCTCCGAAACGGAGGCATTGCCGTTGATGAGCAGGTTGGCGGCGTACTGCATTTTGAGCCTGCGGTAGTAATCGATGAGGCATTGCCCCGTATATTTTTTGAAGATGCGGCAAAGGTGGCCGTGCGAAAATCCGGAAACGCGCACGACGTCGTCAAGCGAGCCGCCGATCAGGCCGCTCTCGTGCATTTTGAGGATGAGCCGTCTAAGCCAGGCGGGGGAATTTTCCGAGCCGAAGTCTTTTTGCCGCGCGCACAATCCGAAGATCTGGCAGACGAGCGCCTTTAAGATGCGGTCGAAGGCGGGTTTGTTTTTGCCGTCGTACGTTTCCAGGATATCCAGCTGGGTTTCCAGTTCGGAGCGCTGTTCTTCGGTGAGGGTGAGCACGACGGGATGTTTGGGCGCGGTGAGTGCGTCGAGCAGGTCCTGTGCTCCGAAAAAGTCCACGGTGCGCCGCAGGAGTGCGGCGGGCACGAAGAGGTCGCGGTGTTCGTAACCGGGTTCGATCGTGTTGTTTTTGGCGGATTCCTCGTCGCCGAGGTAGCCGTGCACGTCGGTGGGGCGTACGAGCATGAGTTGGCCGCAATCGATGTCGCGGCTGACGCCGTTGCAGAAGTGGTGCGCGGTGCCCTGGGTGACGAACACCCATTCCCAATAGTCGTGGGAATGCGGATCGCTGTGCCGCCAGTGGATGCGCTGGGTATATTTATCGGCTTGTCTGAGTACCGGAATAAGTTCGGACATACGTTTCTCCTGTTATGGGATCATTATAGCACAAATAAAATTCTTTGTACAGGTCGCGGCATTGTTTTTAAGGTGTTTTTTGCGATCGGGGAGGGAGTCATGAAGACAGATGCGAGGATCCGCGAGTTTTTGCCGCCCGTGCGGATACTTTTTGCGGAAGGGGCGGAAGAGGAGCAGCTTCTTTTGCGGGAAGCGGATCAGATCGGACTGAACGAAACGTCTTACGCGAAAGTGCGCGGGAAGGCGCGCATATTGCTGGATTTCGGCCGTGAGCTGCACGGTGCGTTGCGGATCGTGACGGGGTACGGCACGGATTCGGCGAAAGTCCGCCTGCGGGTGGGGGAATCGGCGAGCGAGGCGACGGCGGAGCTGGGCACAAAGGGCTGCGGAAACGATCACAGTCTGCGCGATCTGGTCGTGCCTTTGCCGCGTCTTTCGGATATGGAATTTTTCTGCACGGGATTTCGGTTCGCGTGTTTGGAATTTTTGGAAGAGGGGACGGAATTTTTCCTGAAAGCGGTGAATGCGGTGTACATTCACAATGCGCGCCCGCAGCTGGGGAAATTCCGCTGTTCGGACGAGCTGATCAACCGCATTTACGATACGGCGGCGTACACGGTGCAGCTGTGCGCGCAGGATTATATCTGGGACGGGATCAAGCGTGACAGGCTGGTCTGGATCGGGGACATGTATCCGGAGATGCGCGCGTTGCTCTCGGTCTGTGCGGACGACGGGTGCATTGCGAAGTCGTTGGATTTTGTGAAGAACGAAACGCCTTTGCCGGGGTGGATGAACACCTTTCCGATGTACAGCATGTGGTGGCTGATCATTCTTGCCGACTATTACAAGCTGACGGGCAGGCGCGACTACATACTGGCGCAAAAGGAATACATCGCGTCGCTGTTGGAGCAGATCGACGGCTGCATTGCGGAGGACGGGAGTTTTGATTTCGGCAGCAATTTTGTGGACTGGCCGACGCACGAGCAGGCGGACGAGCCGGAGGGTGTGCGCTGTCTTTGCCGCATGTGTGCGGATCGGGCGGCGGAGCTGGAATCGCTGTGCGGGATCGGGGCGGGCGCCTCGCGGCGCATCCGCCGAAAGCTTGACAAATGCGATGCCGAAGTCATCGACAAAAAGCAGATCGCGGCATTGAAGCATCTTTCGCGCACGCCGCTGTCGGAGAAAGAGAAGCGTTTGCTGACGGAAGGCGGCGCGAAGGGATTTTCGACGTTCATGAGTTATTTCCTTTTGACGGCGCTCAAAGAGAACGCGGACATGCGCGCGGCGCTCTCGGCGTTGAAGGGGTATTACGGCGGGATGCTGAAGATGGGCGCGACCACTTTCTGGGAAGATTTCGATGTGGACTGGATGGAAAATTCCTGTCCGATCGACCGGCTCTGCAAGGAAGGCGAGCGGGACATTCACGGCGATTTCGGAAGGTATTGTTATGTGGGATATCGTCACAGCCTTTGCCACGGCTGGTCGGCGGGGGTGCTTCCCTTCCTGATCGAGAGCGTGATGGGCGTTTCGATCGGAGAGGCTGGCTGTAAAAAAGTGTTTGTGAAGCCCGATCTGGGGGATCTGGAATTTGCCGAAGCGGAGATACCCGTGCCGCAGGGCATATTGAAAATTTCCTGCAAAAAAGCGGACGGAAAAGTCAAGACGGAAGTGATCGCGCCGAAGGGTTGCGCGGTCGTTGTGAGGAGATAAGGGAAATGGACGAAAAAATCATATCGCGCCTGGCGGAGCCGGGCGCGGCATACCGTGCCAAGCCGTTTTGGTCGTGGAACGGCGATCTGGAAGAAAAGGAACTTCTGCGCCAGATAGACGCGCTCAAAGAGATGGGATTCGGCGGGTACTTCATGCATTCGCGTACGGGGCTCATCACGGAATATCTGGGCGAAAAGTGGTTTTCGCTGATCCGCGCCTGCGCGGAATACGGAGAAAAGCAAGGCATGGAGTCGTGGATCTACGACGAGGACCGCTGGCCGAGCGGCACCTGCGGCGGGCTTGTCACGCAGAACAAGGCGTACCGCCTGCGGTTTTTGTCCGAGTACGACAGCGATGCGGAGGCGCTTTCCTGTCCCGAAGTCCAAAAGGTGGTAAAGCGGTATGCGCTCTTGCTCGAAGGCAATATTTTGAAGGACGCGAAAGAAATCGCAAGCGAAAAGGACGTGCCCGCGGGGTATCGCTATGCCTGCTATGCGGAAGAGTGCATGAAGGAGAGCGAGTTCTATAACGGGGCGGCCTATCTGGACACGATGAACGGGGAGGCGGTGGAGGCGTTTTTGCGTTCGACGCTGGACGTCTATGCGGAAAAGTGCGGAAAACTTTTAGGCAAAGAGATCCGCGGGGTATTCACGGACGAACCGCACCGCGGCGCGCTTTTCAACGGATTCGGCATTACGAACGCCAACCGTGCGCGCATGATCCCTTACACGGGGGCGCTGTTTGAAAAATACCGCAAAAAGTACGGCGAGAGCCTGTGCGTGCCCGAGATCTATTACCTGCGCGCGCAAGACGCGGAGAACGAGACGGCGCGGCGGTACATCGACGTGCTGGACGATTTGTTCACGCAAAATTTTGCCATGCCGTATGAAAAATGGTGCAAAGAGCACGGCATCATTCTGACGGGACACATTCTGCACGAGGACAATCTGAGCATTCAGACCTCTCTTTCGGGATCGATGATGCGGTTTTACGAATACATGGATTATCCGGGGATCGACAATCTTTCGGCGCACAACGCGTGTTACTGGGCGGCGATCCAGTGCGCGTCGGCGGCGCGCCAGACGGGCAAGCCGTTCGTTTTGAGCGAGCTTTACGGATGCACGGGCTGGGATATGCCGCTTTCGGAATACAAGAGGATCGGGGATTGGTAGGTCTTGTTCGGGATCAATCTGCGCTGCCCGCACCTGTCGTGGTACACGATGAAGGGCGAGGCGAAGCGCGACTATCCTGCGAGCATTCTGGATCAGAATGCGTGGTATAAAGATTGGAAATTGCTGGAAGACTATTTTGCGCGTGCGGGGATGATCCTGAGCGAAGGGGAGCGGCGCGCGGATCTTTTGGTGGTTCATCCGGTGGAAAACATGTGGAAATACGTGCACAAGGGCTGGATGGAGGTATTTTCTCCCAACGACGAACGGATCGCCGCGCTGGACGAGGCGTTCGTATCGCAGTGCAAGCGGCTGGTCGGCTCGTGCAGGGAATTTGATTACGGCGACGAAGAGCTCATGGAAAAATACGGCAGTACGGGCAAGGACGGGCAGGGCGCCTACCTGAAAGTGGGGAAGGCGGTCTACCGCACGGTACTGCTGGCGGAAG
Source organism: uncultured Clostridia bacterium (assembly GCA_944341655.1). Lineage (GTDB taxonomy): Bacteria > Bacillota > Clostridia > Christensenellales > Borkfalkiaceae > Borkfalkia. The sequence continues at coordinate 5,758 of CALVMA010000012.1, forward strand.
GACAGGAAGTGCGCGCGTCGACGCGCAGGCTGTTGGAGGAATTTGCCGCGCTGGGCGGACAGGTGGTGGGGGACGAAGCGCTCCTGCCCGCGGCGCCCGTCACGGCACCCGAGGGGGTTGCGGCGGCGGTGCGCGTGTTCGAGGGGGACGTCTGGCTGTTCCTGCTCAATCTGGAAGACAAAGCGTCGGAAGGCGAAGTGACGTGCGCGGCTTTCGGCGAATACGGATATGCCGAGGAATGGGATCTGGCGGCGCTGAAAAATTGCGGGGACGTGTCGTTGAAAAAAATGGCGTTCACGCCCGGCCAGATGCGCGTTTTGCGGCTGAAAAAGCAAGCGGGCGCCGTGTGTACGCGCAAGGCGGGCGAGGAAGTAAAATTGCCCGCGCGCATGCCGTATGAGCTTTCGGAGCCCAACGTGCTGGTGCTCGACAAGGCGGTCTGCACGGCGGACGGCGAAGTTTTGGCGGGCGGCGAAGAGACGGAAGTGTTGAAGATCGACCGCGCGCTGCGCGAGCGGTTCGGCCTGACGCTGCGCGGCGGAGAGATGGTGCAGCCGTGGTTCGCGGCAAAATACGCACCCGAAACCGACCGTGTCTGCGGGAAAATAAAACTTGTGCATCGCTTTACGTCCGAGATCGAGTGCGACTGCACGCTGGCGGCGGAATACGACGGCGTGACGGCAAACGGCGTTCCCGCGTCCCGTACGCAGGGAAGGTGGGTAGACAACTGTTTCCGCCTTTTCCGCGTCCATGTAAACAAGGGCGAAAACGAGATCTGCGCGGAGCTGGATTTCAAGCGCAGCGACAACATCGAGGCGATGTACCTGCTGGGGGATTTCGGCGTGCGGCTTCCCGCCACGCTCGTTCCGCTTCCCGACACGCTTCCCGCGGAAGAGATCGGCGAATGCGGGTTCCCGTTTTACAGCGGCGCGATCACCTATCGCACGGGGATCGGCGGCAAGCTCCGCGTGCGTGCGGAAAAGCTGAACGGCGTATCGCTGCATCTGTCGGGAAAAGAGGAAAAAGTATTGGCGTTCCCGCCGTATGAAGCGGAAACGGAGACGGACGATCTCGCGCTGAAAATTTATTTTACGCGCAGAAATACGTTCGGCCCCCTGCACCTGACGCCCCAGCCGCAATCTGCTTACGGGCCGGATTCGTTTGTATCCCAGGGGGAGAACTGGACGGAAGAATATATGCTCGTGCCGCAGGGCTTTTCGGTGCGTGTGGAAAAAATCGGCTGACAGGGGGCGATCCTTTGCCGCGCGGGTTTAAAAATGCGGGGACGTTCACAAAATTTTGTGCCCGATCGCCGTGCGGCGTCGGGAAGGCGGGCAAGTGCCTGCAAAACTTGAAAAAAAACAAAAAGCGCCCGAAGGCACAAATTTTTGTGCCTTCGGGCGCTTTGCAAAGACGGGAAAAACAGCGCGGCGTGGCGCTGTTTTTTTGCTGTTTTTTTAATGTTTGTTTTAAGCGTCGGCGCGAAGATGCGAAAGGGGGGCGGGCGGCGCGAACGCGGGCGGGGCCGCATAATTTGAAAGGGGCGAGCATAGTCATAGGAAGAAAAGGAGAAAGTTATGAAAAGAATCGGCGTCATATTGCTTTGTGCCGTGCTTGCGGCGGGGACAGCGTGGGTATTTGCGGGATGCTCTGCGAAGGAGGAGCGCAGCGCCTATACCATTCATGCGGAATTGTAGGGGAACGTTCTGACGGGGACGACGGATTTTCGTTTTGTCAACGGGGAAGAGACGTCGTTTACCGAGCTGAAATTCAATTTGTACGGCAATGCGTACCGGGACGGCGCGGCGTACAAGCCGATTTCGGCGGCGTTTGCCTCCGCCTATTACGGCGGGGAAAGCTACGGCGGCATGGAGATCCTTTCCGTCAGCCCCTGTGCGTCTTGGGAAATCTGCGGGGAGGATGAGAACATCTTGCGCGTCGTGTTGGCGGAGGAAGTTTTCCCGGGGGAAAGCGCGCAGGTGCGCATCGAATACACGCTTACGCTGGCAAACGTGAATCATCGGACGGGCGTGACCGAGCGGGCGGTGAACCTGGGGAATTTTTATCCGGTTTTGTGCGCGTGTGAGGCGGGGAAAGGGTTTTACGAATGCGAATATTACGCGGACGGGGATCCCTTTTACAGCGAATGCGCGGATTATTCGGTAACGTTTACGGTGCCTGCGGGATACACGGCGGCGGCGTCCGGCCAAACGATTTCCGCGGAAAGCGGCGGCGGGAAGCGCACGTACACGTACGCATTGGAAAACGCGCGGGATTTTGCGGTCGTCTGCGGGGAGTCGTACGAGATTATGCAGACGCAGGCGGACGGGGTGCATATCCTGTACTATTATTACGATGACGGGGAGGCGGAGAAGACGCTGGCGCTGCTTGCGGATTGCGTGCGTTATTTTTCGGAAAAATTCGGTGATTTTCCTTACGAAACGTATTCGGCGGTGCAGACGGGCTTCTGTTTCGGGGGAATGGAGTATCCGGGGCTTTCGATGCTGTCGGATGCGCTGACGCTGTCCGATTACAGGTATACGGCGGTGCATGAGACGGCGCATCAGTGGTGGTATGCGGCGGTGGGGAACAACGAATTGGAACACGCGTGGATGGACGAAGGGCTGGCGGAATATTCCTCGTACCTGTTTTTTGCGGAGCGGGAGGAGTACGGGATATCCGCTTCCGCGCGGTTGGATGCGGCGCATACGGCGTACAACGCGCTGTGCAGCGTGCAGTCGCAGGTATTCGGCAGGGCGGACACGACGATGGACCGCAAGCTGGGCGCGTATGGCGGATACGAATACGTGGTGATCGCGTACGACAAGGGCATGCTTTTGTTCGACACCTTACGCGCCGCGTTGGGCGACAGGCAGTTTTTTGCCGGCTTGCAGCGGTATTACAGGGAATATTCGGGCGGCATCGCGCGGCCGGAGGATCTGGCGGCGGCTTTTAAAAACGCGGGGGCGTCGGGAGTGATTGCGTCGTTTACGGACGGCACGGCCGTTTTGTAGTGCATTGCTTACGGACGGAAAGGCCGTTTTGCAGACAAAAAACAAATCGCCGCGGGACTGCGAAAATTTCGCAGTCCCGCGGCATCAAAAAACTGCGCGCGGCGGTGCCGCGCGGAAAGGCATTTTTTGCTGTTAAGAAAGCCGAACGGGCATAAAGGCGGTGTTCAGTGGCAGCCGCCGCAGGTTTTGCAGTTGCCGCTGCATTTTTTGGAGGGTTTTCCCGTGGCGGAAAACATTTCGCCGCTCCAATCCCGCACCGCTTTCTGCCCGCAGGCGGGGCAGAGGACGGTGTCGTCGAATTTTTGAACGAGCTCTTCAAATTTTTTTCCGCATTTTTCGCATTTGTACTGTAAAACAGGCATAATTTTACTCCTTATTTTCCGAAGACGGGCGTTTTACGGGGCTGAAATCGCGTTTCATGAATCCGATCAGGAGGGATTTTTTGCTCAAAACGTGCGCGAGATATTGCAGGGTAAACACGGCGGCGCCGACGAGGTTGCAGATGATATCCTCCATGGTGTCGGTAACGGCGGCGGCGTACGTGCCGTCTTCCAGAAGTATTTTTTCGCCCTGCGCGGTGTTGCCGAGCAAAACGTCGCCCGAGAACTCAAAAATTTCCCAGAGGGCGGCGAACATTATGGAAACGGCGAAGCAGACGAGCATCACGAACGCAGGTTTGAGAGCGGCGACGTCGGAGAGTTTGCAGACGAAAAACAGGCCGATGACGCCGCCGAGGTAGCCGAAGAGGGCGTGGATGAGCAGATCGTACCACCAGATGCTGCCGTAAAAGCCGACCACGGAGCCGAGCAGGGAAGCGAAGAAGGTAAAGACGGCGAAGACGGCGTAGACGGTATCGCTGATTCCGTCCCTGACGATGGGGCGCAGGACAAAAGGGATGAGCCAAAGCAAGCAGTTGCAGATGAGAACGGCGAGCCGTTCTTGTGCAGTGCCGTTGGCGATGCGCACCGCAAAGATGGCGATCATGGCGACAAAGCAGGCGGCGCAAAAAATATATACGAAGAGCCGCAGGGCAGGGATTTGTTTCTTATTTTCCATAATGGCATACCCGATTCGTAATTTTTGGGGAGCCGTATGCGCGTAGCGGTACGGCAGGAATTGTTTCGATGCGGAAATTATAGCAGACGCGGAAAAAAATGACAAGCAAAAACCCGTGTATTTTGGCGTTGCGGAGCGCGAAAAAAGGAAAAACAGCGGGCATTGCGCCGAAAGGAGGAAAGAATGCGGTTGTTTGAAGAGATCATGAACGCATGCGGCGTTTCGTCGGACGTGGCGTTCGGGGGAGCCAAGTTTGTGGTATATGCGGGCAAGTGTGCCTGTTTTGAAAACGTGAAGGGGATATCGCTTCTCACGAAAGAGGAAGTGGATCTTTTGCTGCCCGACTGCGAGGTATGCGTGAGCGGGCAGGGATTGCGGATCGCGCGTTACGGAATGGGGGATCTGGTGCTGACGGGGAAGGTGGAGAAGGTAGAGATCGCGGAGGGAAAGAAGTGAAAGCCTTGTTTTTGAAAGAGATCGAGATCCGTGCGAGCATGCCGCTCCGCGCGTTGGACAAACTGGCGGCGGCGGGGATCTGCCTGTATTCGGTGGAAAAATGCGGTGCGGGGAGGCTGAAAATCCGCGTAAAATCAAAAGAAAGCAAAAAAATTTTTGCAATTTTCCGCGGTTCGTGTTATACTGTAGTAAGAGAGGAAAGTGTCGGGCTTTGCCGGATCGCGGAAAAGATCAGGCGCCGTCCTGGCGCGGTGGCGGGCGCGGTGTTGTTTGCGCTGCTGCCGGTTGCGGCGAATTCGCTGGTTTTCCGCATCGAAGTGGAGGGGAGCGCGGCGCGGTATGCGGAGCAGGCGGTAGAAATGCTTGCCGAGCGGGAGATCGGGCCGTTCCGTCTTTACGATGCGGACGCGGCGGAGCTGGCGCGGGATGCGCTGTTGCAGCTTCCGGGCGTCGTGTTTGCGTCGGTGGAGAAATCGGGCGGCGTCGTGACGGTGACGCTGGAGCAGAGCGACGAAACGTCTGTGCCCGAGCGGGAAAGTTCGTTATGCAGTCCCTGTGCGGGGGTGTTGGAAGAGCTTACGGTGCTGCGCGGCACGCCGCTTGCCGCGGCGGGGGATCATGTCGCGGCGGGGCAGGAGCTTGCGGGCGGCTGGTTTTTGACGGAAAGCGGGGACGTGGTGAACACCTTTGCGGTGGCGCGTGCGAGCATTCTGTGCGAAGGTGAATTTACGTACGAGAGTGCGGAGCAGAGCGAAGGAGCGCTCTCGCGCGCGGTCGCGGCGGCGCATCTCGCCTGCGGAGGCGAGCCGCTGGAAGAGCAGGTTGCGGCGGTGCCGCAGGGCGGCGGATACTTATATACCGTATATTTGCGTTACCGTGTGCGTGCGGCGGTGAATCTGGAATAAGGCGCGCGGTGACAAAGAGGAGTTATGGAGCAGACAAAAATCACGATCGATGCCGGCAATCTGGACGACATGCAGAAATTGCTGGGAACGTTTGACGAAAATCTGAATATCGTGACGCGCGAATTGGGCGTGCAGGCCTCGGTGGAGGGCGTGCTTTTGAAAATTTCGGGCGACGAAGACAACACGGCTCTTGCCGCGCGCGTTTTGGAAGGGATCTTGAAGCTGATCCGTGCGGGCGAGAGCGTGGACAAGTCCCGCATCGTTTATTGCATCGAGCTTGCGAGGGAAGGGAACCTGGAAGGGATCGAGCAAGTCATGAGCGGGGTGGTGGCGATCACGTCGCGCGGGAAGCAGATCAAGTGCAAGACGGTCGGGCAGAAGAAGTACGTGGACGCGATCAAGAAGAACACGGTGGTGTTCGGAGTGGGGCCTGCGGGCACGGGCAAGACGTATCTGGCGGTATGTCTTGCGGTGAGCGCGTTCAAGGGCAAGCAGGTGGAGAAGATCATACTGACCCGTCCCGCGGTGGAAGCGGGGGAGAAGCTGGGATTTCTTCCGGGCGATCTGCAGACAAAGGTCGATCCGTACCTGCGTCCGCTGTACGATGCCTTGCAGGAAATGTTCGGCATGGAAACGTATCTGAAACTGATGGAAAAGGGCAGCATCGAGATCGCGCCGCTGGCGTACATGCGCGGGAGGACTTTGTCGAATGCGTTCATAATTTTGGACGAAGCGCAGAACACGACGTGCGAGCAGATGAAGATGTTTCTGACGCGCATGGGAGACGGGAGCAAAGTGGTGGTGACGGGCGACGTGACGCAGATCGACCTTCCCGAAGGGAAGAAGAGCGGTCTCAAGCATGCCATTTCCATACTGAAGAACATTGAAGGGATCGAGACGGTCACGCTGACGGCGAAGGATGTCGTGCGGCATCCGCTGGTCATGCAGATCGTGCGCGCTTACGAAAGGGAAAATCAGCGCCCGAATCCGGGAGGTAAAAGATGAGATATGCCGATCCCGCAGAAGTGAGGAAATTCGGTAAGACGGAATGCGTGAAGAGTGTTTTCAGTTTTCTTGCCAATTATCTGGTGACGGTGTGCATGGTGATCCTGTTTTTATGGCTGGACGCATTCGGGCAGGAGCAGACATTCCGCGCGTACGTGGTCGAAAATTACAATACGGTCATTTATCTTTTGGCGAGCATTTTCGTGCTTTTTCTGACCGTGTATTTTTATTATATTTTTGAAGACAAGAGCATACTTGCGTCGGGCAAGAGCATCTGGCTCATCTTTATTCTGCTGGATGTCTGTATTCTGATCTGTTATTTTTTCGGATATTTTTTCAATATTTATGCGCGGCCGATCGCGCTTTTGGCGCTTTTGGCGCTGATGCTTTTGAGCCGCCGCGATGCGATCTTTCTGAACGTGATCTTTGCGCTGATGATGTTTTCCATCGATCGTTTTTCCAATTTTGCGAGCATCGATCATTATGAAACGGCGTTGGGATCCACGCCGCTGCTGACGTTTTCGGCGGGGATGGTGGCGATTTTTGTGGGGAGCAAAGTCAAGACGCGTCTGCGTTCGTTCCTGACGGGGTTTGCGGTGAGCGTACCCATTCTTGTCATGATCGCGTGCCTGGAATTCAACCGCGGGATCGGGGTGATGTACCTGTTGCTTTACGGATTGGAAGCGGGGGTGTTGTCGTCGGTGCTGTTCATGGCGTTTTTGCCTGTCTTTGAAATGATGTTCAACCGCATCACCGATTACAGGCTGCGCGAGCTGACCGATCACGACGCGCCGCTCATGCGCGAGATGAAAGAGCGTGCGATGGGCACGTTCAACCATTCGATCGTGGTGGCGCACCTTGCCGAAGCGTGCGCGATCGCGCTGGGCGAAGATACGGCGCTGGCGCGTGCGGCGGCGTACTATCACGACGTAGGGAAACTGCGCCAGCCCGAATACTTTACGGAGAACCAGACGGGTTACAATCCGCACAACGAACTTTCGCCCGAACTGTCGGTGGACATTATCCGGTCGCACGCGAAGGACGGATACGAACTGATTCTGAGCAGGCGTCTGCCGAAGATTTTGGCGGACATAGCGGTTCAGCATCACGGGACGTTGCCGATCAAGTATTTTTATGCAAAGGCGCTGAAGATGTCGGACGGGGAAGTGAATATCGAGGAATTTTCGTACGGCGGGCCGAAGCCGCAGACGAAGATCGCGGCGATCATCATGATTGCGGATGCGAGCGAGGCGATCTCGCGCACGCTGCCCGACCGTTCGCCCGAAAAGGTGGAGAGCGCGGTGCGCGACATTATCGAGGAGCGCATGGATCTCGACCAGTTCGATGAGTGCGATCTTACGATGAAAGACCTGACGGTGATAAAAGAGACGATCGTCAGCTGTCTGACGGGGGTATATCACAGCCGTGTGCAATATCCGAAGCTGAAAATCAACCGTAAAACCGAGGAAACGAAGGAAAATGAATAAACTGATCATAGAATGCGATGAAGAGGGGTTTGACGCGTCCCTGCTGGAACGGTACGGGGCGGAGGACATAGAGACGGACGTGCCGCTGGTAGCCGAGATCGTATTTACGGACGAAGCGGGGATCCGCAAGCTCAACGCCGAAACGCGCGGTAAGGACGCGGTCACGGACGTATTGAGTTATCCTAACCTGGACGGGATTTTTCAAAAGCCGGTACGCAAAGCGGATTTTCCGTTCGATGCGGACGAGGACGGGAATTTATTTTTGGGCAGCATCGTGATCTGCCGCGAGAGGGCGGCGCAGCAGGCGGAAGAGTACGGGCATTCGCTCAGGCGGGAGCTGTATTATCTGGCGGTGCACGGGCTTTGCCATCTTTTGGGGTACGATCATGAAACGGACGCGGACAAAGCGAAGATGCGCGCGCGGGAAGAGGCTGTCCTGGCTGCGATGGACGTTTCGCGCGGGGCGGAGAACGCACAGGAGAAAGAGGGATGAAGTGTGGATTTGTTGCCGTGATCGGCAAAGCGAATGCGGGAAAGAGCACGTTGGTCAACGTGCTCGTGGGTGAAAAAGTGGCGATCGTATCGCCCAAGCCGCAGACCACGCGCGACCGCATTCTCGGGGTTTTGAACGAAGAAAACGCGCAGATCGCGTTTGTGGATACGCCCGGCATTTACAAATCGAAGACGGCGCTGTCCGACATGATGATGCGGACGGCGGAGCAGTCGGCGAAGGACGTGGAACTCATTCTGTACGTACACGACGGGCATAAGGGCGTGGGAGATTCGGACACGGCGCTGATGAAGCATTATCTTTCGTTCGGGATCCCCATGCTGATCGCTTATACCAAGACGGACATCATGCCCGAAGAGAATATTCCCGCCGACGTGCGGAAGCTGTACGAGGAGGGCATCGAATGCGACATCGTGCCCGTATCGGCGCGGAAAGGGAAGAATATCGGGAAGCTGAAAGCGGCGATCAAGGAAAAGCTGCCGGAAGGCGAGCCTTTGTTTCCCGAAAACGTGCTTTCGGACAAGAGCGAAAAATTCATGATCGGGGAGATCATGCGCGAAAAGATCCTTTTAAAGTACGACAAAGAGATCCCGCACGGCGTGGCGATCCTCGTCAATACGTTCAAAAAGCGGGACACGGGCGACATATACGACATCGATCTGGACATCATCTGCGAGAAGGCGAACCACAAAGCGATCCTGATCGGCAAGCAGGGGAAAGCGCTCAAAGAGACGCTCTCGTTTGCGCGCAAGAGCATGGAGGAGTTTTTGGGCAGCAAGGTATTTTTGACGGCGTATGTGAAAGTCAAGGACGACTGGCGCGACAAAGCCAATCTGTTAAAGGAATACGGCTACGGCGAAAACACGGAATTTTAACGGACGGCGGTGCGGCGGCACCGCCGTTTGCGATAAAAAAACAGCCCCGCGCGTTGTGCGCGGGGCTGCCTTGATTGTTGTTGTCTGCGAACGGTGTCATGCGGTCTTGCCGGCGGCCTGATCGGACGTTTTTTCCGCGGCCTGATCCGCCTGAACGGGGGAATGGCAGTAGGGGCAGTCGGTCACCTTTTCCGAAGTTTTGAGCTTGGCTCCGCAGGAAGGGCAGACCGCGACGCGCATGGTTTCCTCCGTTTTTGCGGGGGAAGCGGTGCGGTTTTGTGCAAAGCGCTCCATTTCGTGCAGGAAAACTTTGGAAGAGAAGATGAGCACGCCCGCAACGACGACGATCGCGATATCGGTCAGGACGTAGCCGAGGTTATAGAGCAGGGAATACAGCACGACGGGCTGGCCTTCGGGTGCGAAAGCGCCGAAGGCGAAGATGCCGGAAATGAAGTGGCTGACGAACCTGCCGAAGCCTGCGACGATCGCGCCCAGGCCGAATCGGAGCTGCGGGTATTTTAAGACTTTGGAGTGTGCGAAGATGCCTGCCAAACCGATGGCGGAAAAGGCGACGGGGTAATCGAGCAGGAACTGAGCGGGGTGGAGAATGTAAGTATCCTGGAACGCCTGCAGGACGCCGTAGATCATGCCGGCAAAGACTCCTTTTTTGACGCCGAACATATACGAATAGATCATGAGGGGCAGGAGGCTCGCGATGGTAATGGAGCCGGCGTAGGGCATCTCGACGATTTTCAGGTAAGAGAGCGCGAAGCTCATGGCGATGCAGACGGCGGCAAAGGTAATGGAGCGGGTATTGAACCCTTTTTTGTCGTTGCGTCCGAACAGGAAGGCAAGCCCGATGATCGCGGCGATGAGCAGGACGGCAAAGACGTAGAGGGCGACGGTGTTGACCTGATCGCTTGTCAGCCAGTTGGCGTCGAGGGAGGCGCCGGAGGCGTAATTGACGCCGATGCAGACGAGAGCGGCGACGAGTGCGGCCGCGGAGGCGCAGGCGCAGAGGATCGTGACGAGTTTGTCGCGGCGGAAGCAGAGAACGGCTCCGCAGGCGGCGAGCACGACGATGAGGATCAGCAAGGGCACGAAGAGGATGGTAACGATCCCGTCCTCGGCGAAAGAAAGGCAAAGGAACAGGACGCCGAGCACGCCCGCATAAATGATGGCGCCGATGCCGTAAATTTTGGCAAATTTGCGGCGCGTTTCGCCTTTGAGCAGAAAGAATGTGACGGCAAAGGCAAGGATGAGCGCGAGCGTGAGCCATACGGCGACGGAACGCACGATGTCGAACGGCGTGTCGAACAGGAGCGGAAACCATGTCGCTTCCGCATCGAGCAAATTGAGAAACATAAAAAACCTCCTGTGATTTTCCGCCGACGTCGGTCAAAAAAATAAACACGCCCCGATAGGGCGTGCCGATACTTCGTCTTTGCAGCTTCCGTTCAAGGATTATCTTGTCCGGTTCAAAGGGTATGATCTCAGCTTTTTACGGCACCCCCGGCGGATATAC
>CALVMA010000013.1 GCA_944341655.1 uncultured Clostridia bacterium
ATGCAAGACATGGGTAAGTATTGAGCCTTATCCTACCCCCAACATAATTGAACAGGATTTTGAGGAGATTCTTCAAGCAATTTCATTTGCAGATAAGATTATTTTTGGGCGTTTGAATTACAACAAGCGCGTTACAGAATATAAAGGTTATAAGGAATATTTTAATAAGCTTGCCCACAAAGTTATTGAATTTTGCGAAGAAACAGGGAAAAAATATCATATCAAAACAGGTACTTTGACAGAAGAATAGAAACAAGAAAAACATGGAATGATGTCATTCCCATATTGTGATTTCCATGTAGCATCTAAAGGCAGCCGTTTCAATAAAACGACTGCCTTTAGATTTGTATGAAGAATAAAATATCAAAGCACGCCAAAGCAAGCATAATATCTCTTACGGATGCTTGCCTTACGGAAATTTATAGTTCCGCGGCCGATACCGAGTTCGGCGCAAACTTCGGATTGCACCATGCCGTTCATATAGCAGTTCAAAATGGCAAGCTCTAATGCGGAAAGCTGTAACGCGTCTATAAGCTCGTCGTATTTTGTGTAATCTGTCTGTTCGTGTTCAAAGCAGTTCACGGGATCCATAGGCAGAGCCTTATAATCCGTAAAATCAATGGATTCGACAACAGTTCCGCGTCTATCCGGTCTGTTACGAAGAAGATTGATGAAGTGGTCTACTTCACGATAACATGCAAGTTTGATAGTGATTTCTTTTCCTTTGCGGTCTTTGCCGTAAATTTCATTGGCGGTATGACCGACGAACTGATATAAGAAGCAGATTGCGGTTTGTGCAACATCATAGCCGTCCGATACGATATAGTCTATCTCTCCCATATGGTGCAGGTCCTTGATAAGACCGATATACAGTTTGTCTGCCACTTTCATATCGAATTTCTTTACGGTACGCAATGCCTGCAATGCGATCATTTCGCCCATGAGTTTGACGTTATCGGCGGAGATAGGTTCGGCGAAGAGTTCACCTTCGTTGCGATACTTACCTTTTGAGAACTTGGTTACCAACATTTCCATTTTAACACCTCTGAATTTGTATTTGCCTTTTTCGGGCAACAGGCGGAGGTGCATAGGACGGTGAATATCGGCACATTGCATATTAAGTTTGCGGAAGTCAACGGGGCAAAGCCAAAATCGTTGCTTTACGGGCGCGCAGAGCGCCTTACAGACAGCAAAAAGCCGAGCAAGAACAAGTTCCTTACTCGGCTCAAAGTCTTTTTATAGGTGTTTTAAGCGACGATTTTGCGACCGTTGACGTCCGCGAGGAACTATACAAAACTAAGCCTCCCGAAAAAGCAAATTCGGAGGGCTACTTCAATCGGACAATCATTCCGAAGAAACCGCGGGCAAAAAATAATACGAACCTCGACTTGTCATCTTGGTTCGTATTATTCTGGTATGGTGCGAGTGACAGGACTTGAACCTGCATGGGATCGCTCCCACTAGAACCTGAATCTAGCGCGTCTGCCAATTTCACCACACTCGCATGATTTTCTTTGACTTAAGAAACAGACCAAAAATCAAAGAATAATTTGAGGCTCAATCTTACGGCGTTCCACAGTTTGTCCGTTCGGATGCAAATAATACGCGCATCCCCCGCAACTTAAGCTCGCTTCGATTTTGCCGTTTGTAATCACGATCGCGCTATTGTTTTCCAATCCAATAGCATCTTGATTATTATACAAGATTGTTTTATCAAAGTCAAGCGCTCGAAGGTCATAATGCGGAGAAATTATTGATTTTATCCAATTTAATCCTGGAAATATCGAATATTCTTCTTCCTTGCCCGCCAATTCAGAATCCGTATACATTTGCTCAAACCAACAAATCGCACCGGCAGACAGACCGCAAAGGATAACCCCGCTTTCGTAAGCTTCTTTTATAAGCTCGAGCAAACCGGTTTTTTTCCAATGTGCCAGCATATAAACCGTATCGCCGCCGCCAACATAAATAAAATCAGCTTTTTGAAATTTTTCCCGGATCTTAGAAAAGCTCATTTCCCCGTAAACGGTAAGAGCTACGTCGCATTTAACGTCATAAACAGATGTATATGTTTTGCGAAAGCTGTTAAAATACGGCATACTGTCATGACTTGCCGTAGGAATAAACAAACCGTAAGCACGTTCGGCTTTTGCTTGTTTTTTGGCAAGATCAGCGATATAACCGTCAATTTTTAAAGTTTCTTTGCTTTTGAGCTCACCGCCCCCGATGCAAATCAATTTTTTATCCATACGTTCAACGACTGCGACTGCGGCGGGCCCGCATATCTTTATCCCTTTGCAAAATAAGATCTAAAGCAGCCAATGCCTGGCTCATTTGATCACATGCACTTATCAACCCGCTGATGTCTTCTTTACTTTTTAATTTGAATTTATAAGGCGAAAGAGAATTACGCACGTTTTCCAACATTTTTGCAATCGTATCCAAATTCCCGTCGCGCTCTTTCTCAGCCATCAAAGTTACGATATAAATGAGCTTGTCCGCCGTATAAATACACCGAGCGGTACGTTTAAAAAAGTCATACGGGCGTTGACCGGATTTTTTTTCCGACCGAACAAAATCTTTCAGATTTTTATCCAAAATCTCCAAACGTTTACGCAATTCGATGTGTGTCGGAAGTTTTGTTTTCTGCTTGATCAGCCAAAGCACCAGCAATCCTACAATGATGATCGCCAAATAGACAGCATATTGCAATATCAATTCTTTCGTCATCATTTTCCGCTCCTTTTGGTTTGTCTCGGTTTAACTACGGAAACCGCCTTTTTGACAGGCGCATCGTTTTCACCGGGTAAAACTTGTACGTCCAGCCGATTGAACGGAATCGATATTCCCTTTGCTTTCAAAGCATTAAATATATTATCATACAGATCATAAAGAGCGTCCCAATAATTCTCGTTCGGAACCCAGGCACGCGCGGAAAACAACAGAGCGCTGTCCTCATAATTTTTCAAAATTACGGAAGGTTTCGGAGTAAGGACGGTATATTGATAAGACGATATACAATCAAGAATGATCTTTTTAACTTTGGCCGTGTCGCAATCATAAGGGATCGGCACATCGATGACTACCCTGCGCAACGGCATCGCGCTGTAATTTATAAGCTTCGAGCTCAGGATCTCACTGTTCGGTATAATGATCTCTTCGTTACTGTATGTCAGAATTTTGGTGTTAAATAGCCTGATGTCCTGAACCAAACCGTCGTATTCGCCGATTTGGACATAATCCCCTTTTTTGAAAGGTTTTGTAAAAATTATTATCACACCGTTCGCCAGGCTTCCCAAGCTGTCTTTTAAGGCAAGAGCCACAGCCAAAGCCACAGCTGAAAACGCGGCAATGATGCCTGCCGTCGAAAATCCCAGCGAGGTTATCAGCACCACAACGAGCACAAGGTATAAAATTACCGTCACTACGGAAATTACAAACGTCGCCGCAGAATTGTCGAGCTTACTGCTTTTTAAGGCAGTGCTTCGCGTAATGGCCTGCACTATCCGGATAACGACTAATCCCAAAACCAAAAATGCAAGGGTCCGAATAATCGTCAGACCGGTGTCCTGCACAAAATTGTAACCAAATTCCCGAATAGCATCCCAAAAGCTCGCGGAAGACGGCACACCGTCGGAACCTTCTGCCGCCGACGCAAGAAGCTGCATCATATATTAACTCCTTTCCTTCCCGTATGCAGCCCGCCGCAAAAGACGTTTAATGCGGCGCTCGCATTCGGAATATATTAAATCTATGGATTCACCGATATGAAAAAGGCCGCGTTCGTACACAATTTTACCGCCGGCAACCGTCATCAGCACATTCGAATTGTCGGCACTGTAAACAAGATTTTTCTTTATATCAGATTGAGGATTCATATTCGGCGCATGCAAGTCGACCAAAATCATGTCCGCAAAAAAACCTTTTTTCAGTCTTCCCCCGCGAAAACCAAGCGCATCGTATCCGTTCACGGTTGCGGCGGCGAGCGCTTTTTCGGCTCCTGCCGCGCGCGCATCTTTCAGCGCTTGCTTCTGCAAACACGAATATAAATACATCTCACGAAAGACCGAAGCGGCATTGTTGCTCGCCGTGCCGTCCGTTCCGATTGCCGGTTGCATGCCAGCCGACAGCATCGAAGCGACGGGCGCAATTCCGGAAGCAAGTTTTAAATTGCTTCCGCCGTTAATAACAGGAACCACACCGCACTGATTAAGCAGAGCAATATCGTCTTTATCCACGTATACACAATGAGCCGCCAAACCGCCGTTATCAAAAAAGCCGAGTTTATGCAAATATTGCGGCGGAGTCAATCCTCCGTGGCGCACCGTGCAATCGCCGACTTCTTTCAGCGTCTCGGACAAATGAATATTCGTTCGCGCGCCCGTCTCGGCAGCAAAATCCGCCACCTGTTCCAAAAGTTTTTCATCACAGGTATATTCCGCATGAAGCCCCGGAAAATAGCGAACTCTGTCTGACAAAGTACTATACAAATAGTAGTTTTTTGCAATTTTAGATAAAATATCCGAACCGTTTTGAGAAGAATACGGGCTGCACAAAGCAAGACACAACCCCGCAGACATTGCCGCATTATAAACCGACTCTTCGAAATAATACATGTCTGCAAAGCAAGTGATCCCGCTACGCACGTATTCAGCGATTTGAAGCATCGTCCCCCAGTAAACATCTTCCGATGTTAAATACTTTTCCAACGGAAAAATACGTTCAAAAAGCCAATCTTCCAAAGACAGATCATCCGCTATCCCGCGGAACAGACACATGGCAGAATGAGCATGCGCATTGCAAAAACCGCTCATCAATAAATTGTTTTCGCAGTCGATTTCCCTGTCAAACGATTCGTTGCAAATTATTTGTTCGCCCTGTTTTATCTGTCTAACACAAGAAATCAGTCCGTCGCGTACGTGCAATTCTCCGCAAAAGGGCGCATGATCGGGATCGCTTAAAATTTTTGCATTGTAAAAACGCAGGTTCATAGAAATTACCGCAGTTTTTCCGCAAGCGAAAGAAGATATTCACGAAAAGGAGCCGCAAGCGATTTATCTCTGAGAGCAAATTCAACGTTCGCCTGCAAAAACTCTAATTTATTCCCCGCATCGTAACGCTTTCCTTCAAACCGACACCCTACCAGACGTTGCTGCCTTGCAAGATCCTGCAAGGCGTCCGTAAAGTACACCTCGCCTTTGGGCGAAGGAGCCGTCCTCGAAATAATGTCATAGATATCGCTCTCAACAACGTACCTGCCTATCACCGCGTCGTTTGAAAATTTTTCTTCAACGGACGGCTTTTCGACGATCAGATCAATGTCAAAAAGCCGCTCCGAAATTTGATTGGCGCGTATATTCGCATATTTCGGGACATCCTTGTCCGCAACCTCCATGACGGCAACCGAGGGTTTTCCTGTCTGATAATAACTGTCGATCAGCTGTCCGATCCCGGGGCGGATGCCCTTTTCGGTATAAATAATATCATCGCCCAATAAGATAGCAAAAGGTTCGTCTCCGGTAAAAGCCTTCGCGTATGTGATCGCATTGGCAAAACCACAAGGATGTTTCTGACGAACATAGTACATGTTTACGAGTTTTTCCATCTTACGCGAAATTTCAAGAAATTCCTGCTTCCCTTCCTGTTCGAGCAAGGCGTCCAATTCCGGAGTATAATCAAAAAAATCTTCTAAGATCTTTTTGTTCCTGCCTGTAATGACAAGGATATCTTTTATCCCGGCGGATACCGCTTCTTCAACAATGTATTGAAGCGTGGGTTTATCAACGATCGGCAGCATCTCTTTGCAGACAGCTTTTGTGACAGGCAAAAACCTGGTACCAAATCCTGCCGCAGGGATCACGGCTTTCGTTACGTTTTTCATGACGACCTCCCTAGTCTGTCTTTTGCTTATTATTATTTCGTCCCGAACAATCTGTCGCCGGCATCGCCGAGACCGGGGACAATATAAGCATGATCGTTTAATTCCTTATCCAGCGCCGCAACAAAAATATCAACGTCTGGATGTGCTTCGCGGAGTGCGTTCAAGCCTTGCGGAGCCGCAATCAAACAACAAAATTTGATGTTCTTGCAACCGCGCTCTTTCAGAAAATGAATAGCCGCGATCGCACTGCCGCCCGTTGCGAGCATCGGATCGACAACGATCAAAGTCCTGTTTGTTGCATCCGCCGGCAGTTTGCAATAGTATTCCACGGGCTGAAGCGTTTTCGGATCTCTGTACAAACCTATATGACCGACTTTCGCATTCGGCACAAGTTTGAGCATACCGTTCACCATGCCGAGGCCAGCCCTCAAAATAGGTACGATCCCCAAACTTCTTCCGGATACGGTCTTTGCAATCGTTTTGCAAATAGGCGTTTCAACTTCGGTATCTTCGAGCGGAAGATCCCTCGTCACTTCATATGCCATGAGCAAAGAAATTTCTTCTGCCAGTTCGCGGAAATCCTTTGTACTCGTATTCTTGTCGCGAAGCATGGTTACCTTATGTTGCACCAAAGGATGATCCATTACAAAAACTTTTGCCATAGTAAAATATCTCCCGTAATAATTTTTTTATTCTTTTTTAAAAGCTGTCTTTGCTGTATTTTTTTTCGATTGCAGTGATTTTATCGATCCTGCGCTGATGTCTGCCCCCTTCAAATTCCGTCTTCAAAAATGTTTCGACGATTTCCAGCATTAAGCCTTCGCCGATCCCTTTCTGGCCGAATGCAAGCATATTGGCGTTGTTATGAAGGCGGGTATACTTTGCCGAATAAGTATCATGACAATGCGCACAACGGATCCCGGGAACTTTATTGGCAACAATGGAAATTCCGATGCCCGTGCTGCAAATCAAAATCCCGCGCTCACATTGTCCTGCCGCCACCGCTTCAGCCGCAGGCAACGCAAAATCCGGATAATCGCAGGAATCGGGGCTGTTTGTCCCGAAATCGACGATTTCATGGCCTTGCTCACTCAAATATTTCAACAAAGTCTTCTTCAGTTCCAGCCCGCCATGATCACAGGCTACGGCAATTTTCATACAGATACCTCGTTTTTATTAATTCTTTGTTTTTGCTCCGGACTGCTCCGCGGCAAAATATTTTTCGATGATCAGTTTTACGGCTTGCGTAATTTTTTTTGCAGTCAATTCGTATGCGGCAAAATCCATGCCGTACGGATCCGGAATTTCAAAGCCCGAAATTTCAGAAACACTGAAAACGTTGTCAAACCCGTTGAGCAATTCTTTCTGACCGTTTGTCATACATATCACAAGAAAGCTCGATTCGATCATTTTATGTTTCAGCTGACGCGGTTTAAATTGCGAAAAATCTATACCCAACTGAGCAAGGCATTTTGCACTGTACTCACTGATGCAGGTACTTCCTTCCGCAAAGATTCCCGCAGACGCCGTATCGACAAATTTGATTTTGCGTTTTTTGATTTCCGCCCGAAAAATCGCCTCAGCCATCGGGCTTCGGCATGTATTTCCCGTACAAACGAACAAAACCTTTCTGCGTTTCATTTTATTCCTCTGCGCAAGCTTTATTCAAACGGTTCAGCACCCCTGCCATTACGCCGTCGCTCCGCGTCGGTTCTATGGCGATGATAACATCGGCCACCAGTTCGCCTTCCCGAAGCAAACTGTATAATCTCGATGCCATTTCCTCTGCCGTAGATCCCAAGTCAAGCAGACGGTCTTTAGGAAAATATTTTGCGTATTTTGATTCACAGAGCACATAAGCGCGCAAGCCCTCTTTTTTAAATTCATCAAAGCGCAAACTTGCCTGCTTCGCATCCGTCACCAAACACGTTTTGCATTTCGGGGCATAATGTTTATATTTCATTCCCGGAGAACGAACCTGCTCTCCTTCTTTCGGAACATATACGCCACATTTTCCGACAACCGAACGGATCATTTCAACCGAAACAAGGCCCTGCCGCAAAACAACGGGGTATTCGCCCGTTACGTCACACACAGTACTCTCTATCCCGCCGGAAGACGGCCCACCGTCCAAAATCAAAGGTATTTTCCCGTTTAGATCCGCAAAAACATGCTCTGCCGAAACAGGACTGACATGCTTGGAAACATTGGCCGAAGGAGCCGCTATCGGCAAATCGACATACCTTAAAAACGCCTGCGCCCCGACATGGGAAGGCACGCGAACCGCCAAAGTATCCAATCCGCATGAAACTTTACTGCTGACCTTTCCCTTGCTGCGATAAACAAGCGTCAAAGGCCCCGGCAAAAATACCTCGCGAAGCTTTTTGGCATACGGCATTTCGTCGTAAACGAGCCCGTTTAAGTCAAAGTCGCGATGAATATGAACAATCAGAGGATTGTCCTGCGGTCTGCCTTTTGTGGTAAATATTTTATCTACGCCTGAATCCGACCTCGCATCGGCCCCTAACCCGTAAACCGTTTCCGTCGGAAAGGCGACCAACCCGCCCGACAAAAGAATGCTTTTTGCCTCGGCAAGAGATCTATCCGTAATTTGACAAATTTCCGTATTCATCATTTACACTCCGTCAGGCGGCAAATCGTTCGGATCGAACGGAGGAAAATCATCGTCCGAGTAAGCGGAATCGTTGTTCTGATCAAATCCCGCTCCATCCACTGCCGCACCGCCATGGTCGCTGCCGACATAATCCATATCGTCCGCAGCCTGATCATAATCCCCGCGGGAAAGTCCACCCTCCCGCGGCTCGGCCTCGCCGGGTTCATCCGGCAAAAATCCGGGAGGCGGATTGACATAGCGCACCTGATCTCCGCGAAAGCGCAGTTTTACGCGGCCAAGTTCACCGTTTCGGTGTTTTGCAATGATGAGATCTGCCGCGTCCTTCACAATTTTTCCGCTTTTGATCTCCTCTTCCGTAGCGGCAACGTCAGGACGATGTATAAACATAACGATATCCGCATCCTGTTCGATTGCGCCCGATTCGCGCAAGTCAGAAAGCTGCGGTTCTTCTTTGGAAGAAATACGGCGAAGCTGGGAAAGCGCCAAGACAGGCACGTCCAGCTCTTTTGCCATGATCTTAAGATTACGCGTGATCGAAGAGATCTCTTGCTGGCGGTTTTCTTCCGCCCGCTTTTCACCGCTTCCCATTAACTGAATGTAGTCGATCATCACGATGTCCAGCCCTTCTTTCCGCGATTTCAATCTTCTGCACTTCGACAAAATCTCGGCAGGCGTAATTTTGGAAGAATCGTCTATATAAATTTTAGCTTTTTTCAAATCGGCGCTAGCCTTC
>CALVMA010000014.1 GCA_944341655.1 uncultured Clostridia bacterium
TTCAAGGCTTCCCCAATCAAGCAGAATGGTAAAGTCGTATGTGCCGTCCGCCTTCACGTAGTCATTGATTCCCGTCGAATAATAATCGCTGTAATTCGCTATGATCGTGCCGCCGGACGAGGTGTGCATTCTGTCAAGATAATACCCGTTCTGTGCGTCAAAGCCGACTTCAGTGTACTCATTTTCTCCAACAAATACACGAAAACCGAACTTTTCCGCATCCGTCCTGATACTCGCCGTGATCCTAAGGGTATTGCCGGATACATCGGCAAGAATATTTTCGTCCGCAGATGAAACATCCAACTCGTCCACTTCGACAAGATTCTCTGAAACGGAATCGATCACACCGATCGGTTTCTGTTGCAGCAAATAGACATCTCCGGACTCGACCAGGGAATATTCAACGGGGAATGTGAAACCACCGTTCCAAACGGAACGATTGTTTGCCTCAGCACCTGTATCCGGACCCACCGCCTGCTCGCCCGAAAGCCATTCATGTTCATCCATCGGAGCCTGATACCCAGGTTGCCCGGCAAACCAGCTCAATCCCACAATCTTGCCGTTATATGCGCTGTTTTCGTTCCTGATGTAAAACGTCTGCGTCGCATAGGAACCGTTCGCGTTATCCAGATCAAAAATCCTCACCTGCCCGGACGTTGTGCTCGGATCGGTCAGCTTTACCCCGAACTGATCGGTAAAGGATATCTGCTTGCTCTGTTCGTCGTATGTAAGATCCCCTACGATGTATCCGATACCGCCGACATTGACGACCCATTTTTCCTCTGTGTCCGCAGAAAGCTTGTAGATGTCGGGACATTCCGCATAAATCGGCATATCGCCTGCAAAAGTCCAATCGGTCAGATTCGTTGAGACGTAGAAACGGAACTGTCCTCCGCCGACAAGGATCCCCCAGACGCCGTCCTCAACTTCGAAAACCTTCGGATCGCGGAACGTTTTGCCGTCTTCCACAGAGGCGCCGTCGATAATAAGCTTATGTTTTATAAAGGAAATGCCGCCGTCGAGACTGTAAGCCATCCACTGATCCTGGTCCGGTCCGCCGTCCACGGTATAGTAGATAAGGATGTTTTTTGACCCGTCGTACGCGGGATCGTTTTCATAGAGGCTGCCGAAAAGTCCGCTTTGATTTTCCCTGTCGATCAACGCTGAGCCGCTCCACATAAAATTACCGTCCGTAGGCAGAAGCGCGAGAGGCAGATTTTCCCAAGAGATCAGATCCTTTGAACGGGCATGTCCCCAATACATATCCCCCCATGTTTTTTGGAACGGCTGATGCTGATAATACAAATGGTAGTATTCCCCGTCAAAAACAAGACCGTTCGGATCATTGTTCCATCCACTGAAAGGAGAATAATGATATTGATTTCTATAAAGTTCGGTATATCGTGTAAAATCGCTCTCGCCATAGTAGATCTCACCAAACTGTACGTCGGCGTTATAAACATTTACGCCGATCTCTCCTCCCGTATAGGACGCCGTCTCTCCGCTTCCGAGCGAAATATCTTTTAATGAGATCGCATGATCGTAATCAAAACGCAGAATATCGTCAATGTAACATTTGACAGAAGGTTCGCTCCCGCCCGTTAAAGCGATTTTAATATAAAATTCCTCTTTGTCCGCAACGCGGCTCTGTACGCGTGACAATTCCTCCTGTGTACTGTTCGCGTTGCCGATATAGTAATCCTCAAGCAAAACAACTGCAGAAAGCTGCCCATCCTCCGATGTTGTAAAATGCATCAGTTTTGTTTTGTTTGCTTCGCGGTCAATATTCAAAACGAAGGCATTTCCGTCCCGGATGCCGAACGCTATTCCGGCTGCCTGACCATTTGTAAAACGTGCACGAGCCGTATAGACGAAGGACTCGTCCTCCCCGTAAGCAGTTTCAAACGATTGGATTTTATCGCCCTCGGCACTGAGTGTAAGGTTATCATTTGTGCCGGCATAGGCGTTGATCGTAAATGCAAAACCACATACACAAATCATCAATGCAACAAGGCACAAAACGATTATTGTTTTTCTGATTCTATCGGTCATCACTTCCTCCTTATCAACGGGCATATTCACGACCGAAACAGTTTTTCGACTTCGTTCATCGAAGGAAGCGCTTCGGTTGCCCCATGTTTCGATGTCGTTAACGCTCCGCAAACATTTGCAAAATCCAAAATCGTTTCAGGACTTTTTTCTCCTTTCTCGATTTGGTACAGAACACCCGCATAGAATGCATCGCCCGCTCCGTTGGTATCAACGACCTTTACATCTGCCGTCGGGCGGCTCGTTTTTTCTCCGTCTGCATACATCGCCGCCCCCGCTTTCCCCAAAGTCACAAATACGATTCTTTGAGCAGAAAGACGCTTCAGAGATTCGTCAATATTTTCCCCGAAGAACATCGTTGCTTCATCTTCACTCAGTTTCAAGATGTCTGCACGGGACAGCCACTCCGTATAAATGTGTTTTGCAGTTTCCTCGTTGTCAAATATATCTTCCCGATAATTTACATCAAAACTGATTTTTTTCCCGCATGTCTTTGCCTTGTGAAACACCTCATCTGCAAAACAACGTCCTTGCTCTTCGCTCAGCATCAAAGACCCCAAGTGAATGATATCGGCTTCCTCCCACAATTTTTCTACCATGGAAAGACTGAGCGCATAATCGGCAGTATTTTTCCGAAAGAATGAGAAACTGCGTTCTCCTTCCTCGTTTAATGTAACAAAAGCAATCGTCGTGTTGCGCGTAGGATCTGTCGAGATAACACTCTTCAGGTTTTCAACCCCCGCAGCATAATTCTTTAAAAAACTGCCGATTTCATCATCTCCGACGCATCCGGCAAAAGCGACGTTTCCGCCGAGTTTTGCGATTCCACACGCTACATTAAATGGAGCACCGCCGGCAAAACATTCAAATTGGATACTGCGTCCCCTCTTTGTGCCGATCATATCCGCGAGGATTTCCCCGATGCAAAATATCACTTCTAATACTCCTTATAATATTGCATTAATTTTTCTTCGCGGTGGAAACGTTTCCACCAATCCTGAAAAATAAGTGGAAACGTTTCCACTTGTCCTCATTATACTACCTATTATTTGTTTTGTCAACACTTTTCAGAAAAAAATTTACACAAGCTAAAAAATATATGGAATTTTCGATTATTCTTCTGATCTTGTATAGCAATCTTGGCACCGTGGCGTGTGCTTGGCATAGACGAGCGGGGGCGCGCTGACGCGCGCCCCCGTTACAAGGTGTCGCACCCCGCGCGGACACGCCGCGCGGGCGGGGTTTTGCGCTAAACCGCTTGCAAACCGCCCGCCCGGTTTCGCGGCGGTCGGTATCCTTGCGGATATATTTCAACATAGATAGCGAGGCTCATAGCCTCTTACTTGCGGGGCGGTGTAGTTTTGTATATCCGTTTCCCAGTCTATCACGTCATCGAAAAGCACGTATTTTAATACAAAATCGCGCATTTCTGTGATTACGTCGCGCTTGTCTATGTCGGCATACAGTTCGGCGGGCGTGCCTCGGCTGTATGTTATCCTCTCGCCCGTCTTTTCAAGATATTTGAGGATATAGCCGACACATTCCCCGCGCATTGCGGGTTTTAGTTCCTCGAAGTCGTTGCGCCCGTATGTTTCCGCAAAGAAACTATTTTCTTGCGTTGTCTGCATACGGTGCTTTTTTGTACTGTAATCTTGTTTTTCCGTTATCTCGCCCAACATTTCACCGTCGGGAACATATAAAAGGGCGTGGAAGTGTAGCCGCCCCGTTTCGGGGGCGCGTTCAAATACGCCCATATACCGCCACCCGCGGCGGGTGTGCAAATTGCAAAGGCACTTGCGCAATTTTGCGCGGAACGCTTGTTCCGTGTGCTTTTCGCTATCGTATGTAATCGTTGCCACATATTCTTATGGACACTAAGAAATCGGCAGTGGAGCATAACAAAGCGTATGAGTCCAATAACCCATACGCTTTTTGTTACTTCCTGAATTTGTATCGCAGGACGGATGCGATATCGACCTTGTAAACGATATCTATCTCGCGCTCTTTGCCTGTGACTTTCGGCAACCCGCCTATAATAATACAGTCTATCAGCTCGTAACACATTTCACGGGTAAGTTTCGGCGCTTCGAGATATTTCTTGATATTGCGTATAAATTCATCGGCGCTTTGCATCGTATTTTCCGTTTCCGACAGTTTCGATTCCAGATCTTCAATCTCACCTTCCAGTCGCTTTTGTTCTTCGGAATACTTTTGGATAAAGTTCAAACAGATGTCTTCGGGCATCTTGCCTTTGAGCCTGTCCTCGTATGCGATTTGCATCAGGCGGGATAATTCCTCCGCGCGTTTGCGCTTTGTCTGCAATTCTTTCTTTGCCGTCTTTATCGCCGTTTCCGCAAGTTCGGCATTGTGCCGCAAGAACTCTTCCCGAATAGCCTCCTCATCGAGAACAATACGCTGCGCCATCTCCTTTATATTGTCGAGTACGATTTCTTCCAGCACTTTTGCGGGGATATAGTGCGAGAAACACAGCGTCTTTCCGTATCGCAGGTGATTGCCGCAGTTAAAATAAAAACTGTATTCATTTTTTGCTTTACTGAAATGAGCGCACATTTTCATTTTGCTTCCGCAGTCGGCGCATACGAGAAAGCCTGAAAGAGGATGAACGTATCCGGTTTTTGTCTTTCTTCCCTGCGCCATATGTCTCTGCCGTTCCTGCACTTTATCCCAAAGCTCCTGCGAAATGATGGGTTCGTGGTTATTGTAGGTGATCGCCCATTCACTCTTATCTTTGGCTTGCCGATGATGGTTCTTGTAAGAAACCGTTGTCCCTTGCAACATAGGAAGATGTCCGATATTCATGATGTTATTCAGCATATGCCGTATGCTCACTTCGCCCCAGATCCGCATTTCATTCGGGCGGCCCTTATGTCCCAGCTTTTCATAGGCATATTTACCGGGAGAAGCTATCCCTTCCGCATTTAGAATATCCGCTATATTTTTCGGGCTTGTTCCAGAGGCGTACATTTCAAAGATTCGCCTTACAATCGGCGCGGCTTCTTCGTCAATCACGGGCGTACGTTTTTTATCCGTGCCTTTGATATAGCCGTAAGTCGCCTTCTTTGCGCTGTATATTCCAGCAAGAGCATTGGAACGTCTGACAGCTCTTATCTTCTTGCTGGTGTTTGCGGCGTGCCATTCATTGAACACGTTCATTATCGGCATCATTTCCATTGCACCGCTGTCACGGTTTTCCGTATCAACATTGTCTTGTATCGCTATGAACCTTATCCCGAACGCAGGAAAGACATAATCGATATATTGACCGACTTCAATGTAATTTCTGCCAAAGCGCGACAAGTCTTTTACAATAATGGTATTGATTACTCCTGTCTTTGCATCGTCCAAAAGCCTTTGGACTTCTGGGCGCTGAAAGGTCGTTCCCGAAATGCCGTCGTCTATGTATTCATCATGAATCTCAAAGCCTTTATCTTCGGCATACTTGCGCAGTATTGTCCTTTGGTTATCGATCGATACCGATTCGCCCTGGCGCTCGTCCTCTTGCGAAAGCCTGAGATATAAACCTGCTATGTAGCTCTTTTGTTCCATTTTTTACCTCATATTCTGAACATTGTGCTGTATGGCGAGGTTCTCCATCGTCTTTTCAAAATCCTTATCGCCATTGAA
>CALVMA010000015.1 GCA_944341655.1 uncultured Clostridia bacterium
ACGGAGGCGGCGGGTATGTTTTCGAGCAAGACGGGACAAGTTTTCGGATCGAGGCGAAGGAAGGGAGGATACGGATCGGCCGCCGCGGAGAAATAAATTATGAAGTGGACTTGCGAGCGGGGGAAGAAAGGCAATTTACCGTCGGCACGCAGTACGGTGATCTGCGGGCGTCGGCGCGCGTTGCGGAGATGTCGGTCAGGGAAGGCGACGGCGGGCTGGAAGCGGAGTGCCGGTATTTTGTAGATTTTTCCGGGAGTGTGCAAGAGCATTTTGTGCGGTTCCGGGCCAAGCCTGCGGGTTTGGTCGAAAGAGAGGAGGAAAAGGGATGAAATTGGAATATTTGGGGCATTCCTGTTTTAAGATCACGGCGTCGGACGGGACGAGGATCGTGACCGATCCGTACACGGGGATCGGGTATGAGATGGAGCGGACGGCGGCGGATTATGTGACGTGCAGTCATTTTCATTTTGATCACGGATATGTGCAGGGGGTGAGCGGTTATCGCGAGGTGATATCGGAGCCCGGGGAATACCGTTGCGGAACGGTGCGGGTGACGGGTTACGGCAGTTATCACGATGACGTCAAGGGAGCCAAGCGCGGAAAAAACGTAATATTCGTATTTGAAGCGGACGGAGTGCGCGTTTGTCATTTAGGGGATTTAGGCGAACGGCTGTCGGCGGAGCTGTGCGAAAAGATCGGGAAAGCGGATTTTCTGCTCATACCTGTGGGGGGCACGTACACGATCGATGCGGCGGGGGCGTTGCAGGCGATCGGGGTGCTGGAGCCCGTGCGGGCGGTGGCGATGCATTTCAAGAGTGAGGGCTGTGGGTTGGACATTGCGCCGATAACGGAGCTGGAGAAGGCGGCGAAGGGCCGCTGCGTGCATACGGGGAGCGAATTGCCGATGCGCGGGAACGAAGGAAAAATACTCATACCCGAGAGGAGATGAACATGGAAGAGAAGCGGTTGCTGGAATTGTTTGGCGAAGCCTATGAATATTTGAACCGTAAGGGAGTACATGAGATTCGCAATCTGGCGAGGGCGGTCGGAGTAAAGGCGCCGACGGAGAAATCGAAGCACGTATTGATCTGCGGGATAATCGGGCTGGCGGCGGGGCTGGAAGCGCCCGAGCAATGCAGCCGCCGCGGAGCGCGGGTAAAAGCGGAGGCGGTATCGGCGGAAAGCGTGGCGGAGCTGCAGGAAGTGATCGACAAATGCAAGCGTGGGATCACATACGGCAACGATTTTGCGGAGCCGGAGAAGAATATTTTTTGTGACAGTGAAGCAAGTTTGCCGAAGTACGGATATGCGGACGCCGTGCTGACGGGCGTGCTGGAAGACTGGGGCCGAGGCGAATGGCGGTTGTGCACGCGTCAGGGCGGAGCGATCGCGGTATCGGAGGAGCTGGTGCGGCAGTACGGTCTGCGCGAAGGCGATTGCATCGGCGTATATACGGCGGAAGAAAACGGCGCCGTGCGGGCGGTGCAGGTCGCGGCGGTGGAAGGCAATCCGCCTGTGCGTGCGGAGCGTCGGAGATTCGAAGATCTTGCGGCGGGTTATCCGACGGAGCGTTTTTTGTTGAGCGCGTCCGGGGACGGGCTTCTGAGGGCTGCGGATGTGCTTTGTCCGTTGGGGAAAGGGCAGCGGGCGTTGGTGATCGGCGGGCCCGAAACGGGCAAGACGACGCTGTTGCGTCGGCTTGCGGAATCGGTGAACGGCCAGGCGAAAATAGTTTTTCTGATGTTGGGGCAGAGGCCGGAAGAGAGCGGCGAGATCGTGTCGGCGGTTCCGGATGCGCTGGTATTGTCGGCGGCGTTCGACAGTTCGTTTTCGAGGCAGATGCGTCTTGCGAAGACGGCATGGGAGAGAGCGAAGCGGATCGCGGAAAGCGGCGGAGATGCGTTGTTGCTGGTGGATTCGCTGAACGCGTTGCTGACGGCGGCAGAGAAGACGTTTCCGAATGCGGACGAAGGCGTGCTGGAATGCAAAAAGATGTTTGCGTCGGCGCGCAGTGCGGACAGGGGTTCCCTGACGGTGGCGGCGACGCTTGCGGAAGAAGAGGGCGGCGCGACGGTACCGAAGGCGGCGGCGGAATTTGTGACGGCGGCAAACAGTGCGATCCGTTTGACGAAAAGCGTCGCGGAAGAAGGAATCGTTCCCGCGATCGATTTTTCGAAATCGTTTACGAAGCGTGCGGAGAGTCTTTTGAGCGAGCGTGAGCGTGCAAAGGCGCAGGAATTGCGGAATGCGCTTGCCGAAGGCGGCACGCGCGGCGTACTTGAAAAGGTAAAGAATACGGAGGAATAGAGACATGGCGGCGAAATATTATGTGGGCATCGATCTTGGCGGAATGAGCGCGAAAGCGGGGCTGTTCGACGAAGGCGGCAAGTATCTGGCGAAGGACACGGTCAAGACGAGCAAAAGCGACGGATACGCGGTTACGGTGAAAGATCTTGCGGGGCTTGTGCGCAGCGTGTGCGAAAAGGGCGGCGCGGCGTTTTCGGCTCTGAGCGGGGTAGGGATCGGATCTCCGGGGATCATAGACGGCGGAGCGGGAAAGGTGGTATCGTGGACGAATTTCGGCTGGGAGGACAAGTCTTTGGCGTCGGATCTTTCGGCGCAGCTGGGCGGTGTGCCCGTAAAAATTTCCAATGACGCAAATGCGGCGGCGTTGGGGGAAGCGAAATTCGGCGCGGGGAAAAAATACACGGACAGCATATTGATCACGCTCGGCACGGGCGTAGGGAGCGGGATCATTCTGAACGGAAAGATATTTGAAGGATTCCGCGGCGGCGCGGGGGAAGCGGGACACATGACGATCGTCGTGGGCGGAATTCCGTGCCCGTGCGGGCGGCGCGGCTGTTTTGAGCAATACGCGTCGGCGACGGCGCTGTTGCGGGATACGAAGCGGGCGATGTTCGAGCATAAAGATTCCGCCATGTGGAAGATAGCGCCTTCTCCCGAGCAAGTGGACGGCAGGACGTCGTTCACGGCGGCGAAGGAAGGGGACGCGGCGGCGCAGGAAGGGGTGAAGAACTACATCATGTATTTGAGCGAGGGCATACTGAACCTTGTAAACTGTTTCCGTCCGCAGGCGATCATCGTAGGCGGCGGCGTATCGGGGCAGGGGGATTACCTGCTGGAGCCGGTGCGCAAATACGTCAACGAGCATTTGTTTGTAGGGTTTGACCGTATTCCGCTCGCGATCATCTGTGCGGCGCTTGGCAACGATGCGGGCATTTGGGGCGCGTACGCGCTTGCGCTCGATGCCTGAACGCAAAGGCATTCGCGGGTTGTTCCGACGGCGGGTGCCCAAGGTCGGTGCCGCCCTCGGCAGCGGCGGAGCGAAGGGACTGGCGCATCTGGGCGCGTTGCAGGCATTTGCGGAGAACGGGATCGCGTTTGATGTATATGCGGGAACGTCGGCGGGTGCGATCGTGGGCGCACTGAGCGCGCGCGGTTATACGCCGCGCGACATCGTGGAGCTGTTCACGGGACAAAGTTACGGCGGGGCGGCACTCGGCGCGATGCTCAAAGGGAGCCTGGAGCCGCTTGTTCCCGTGGTGGACGATGCGCTCGGCGGCTGTGCGATCGAGGAGCTCGGGAAGCCTTTCTGCGCGATAGCGACGGATGCGGAGAGCGGCGCGCAGGTGGTTTTGAGAACGGGGAATGCCGCGCGGGCGGTGCTGGCGTCCTCGTCCATGCCTCCGCTTTTCCGCGGCATGAGATCGGGAGTGCGAAGCCTTGCGGACGGTGCGTTTTGCAATGCGGTGCCGGGCGATGCGGCGCGCGCGCTGGGCGCGGATTTTGTCATCGGCATTGCGCTTTCGCCCGTTTCGCGGTACCGCGAAACGGAGTATATCACCTCTTCGGGTGAGAAAAAAGTGTACAAGCAGACGGGCTTTGCCTGCTGCGATATATTGTTGGAGCCGGACTTGTCGGCGTTCCGTGCGACGGATGTTCAGTACGGGGCGCAAATGTATGACATCGGGTATACCTGTGCGCAGGAGCGCATGGGGGAGATCCTGCGCGCGCTTCGCCGCGCGCCTGCCGCGCGCAACGAGCGGTAAATCGGTAAAGCAATGAAAACACACGAAAGAAAAGAGCTGAAAAAGATGGGAGAAGGCCGAACTTCGGCGACGGGACGGACGCGGCGCAAGAAAAAGCGAATGCGTCGGATCCTGGCGTGCGTGCAGGCGGCAGTGCTCGTGACGTCGGCGGTTTTGGTAGACCGCCTGGCATTCCCGTTGCGGTATGTATGGTCGTTGGCGGCCATGCCGGAGGTTGCGGCGCGGGCGGAAGGAGAATTGCGCGTGCATTTTCTGGATGTCGGGCAGGGCGATTGCACGGTGATCGAATTTCCGGACGGAAAGAGCATGATCGTGGACGGCGGGGACGGCGACGAAGAATGCGTGCGGGACATTTTGGCGTATTGTTTTGCGCTGGGCATCGAAACATTCGATTACATTCTTTTGACGCACACGGACAGCGACCACGCGGGCGGTTTGGATGAGGTGGTGCGTTGTTTCGGCGCGGAGACGGTGTTTGTTCCGAACGGCGGCGGAAACGAAAACAGGGCGTTTGCTTCTTTCATGCGTCAGGCGCGGAAGAAATGCGAAAAGATGTATGTTTCGCAGTCATTGCAGACCATCGTATCCGATTCGGACGAATACTTTTATTATGTGATGTGGCTTTCTCCTTTTTCCGAAGAGGTTGCGGAACGGGAGACGGGCGGCAGCTCGGCAAACGAGAATTCTGCGGTTTTGTATCTGGAATATGCGGGCAGGCGCCTGTTGCTGCCGGGAGACGTATCGGAAGTGACGGAGGAGAAGCTGATCGGTGATTTTCGGGATACGGGCGGAGCGGTCTTTGAAAAAGAGGTAGAGACGCCGCAAGGGACGCGGACGTTGTTGCCCGATTTGTGCTGTCTGGATTTTTTGAAAACGGGGCATCACGGGAGTGAGACGTCGACGGGCGAGGTGCTGGCGGAGTACTGTGTGCCGCAGGAAGTATTCATAAGCTGCGGTGCGGGGAACGCATACGGGCATCCGGGGCTGGAAGTGGTGCGGCGGGTGAAACAATATTCGCCCGAAGCGCAGTTTTATCGGACGGACGAAACGGGAAACATAATATTGACGATCGAAAGCGGCGGGAGTTATGCGATCGTGTCGCAAGGCGGTCGGAGCGAGGAAACGGAGTAAAAAAAATGATCAGATGGATGACGAGCGGAGAATCGCACGGCAGTGCGTTGACGGCGATCATAGAGGGATTGCCGTCCAATCTTGAAATTGACACGGACGAGATAAACCGTTATCTTGCCTTGCGGCAGAGCGGATACGGGAGGGGTGCGCGGCAGAAGATCGAGTCGGATACGGTCAGGATACTTTCGGGCGTGCGCAACCGTAAAACGCTGGGCAGTCCTGTTTGTCTGAGCGTAGAAAACAAAGATTACAGGAACTGGGAAGAATACATGTCGCCGTACGGGGCGGATGTGACGGCGCGCCGACTGACGCGCGTACGGCCGGGGCATGCGGATCTGACGGGGCTGTTGAAATACGATCAGACGGATGCGCGCAACATTCTGGAGCGCGCGTCGGCGCGGGAAACGGCGGTGCGCGTGGCGGCGGGCACGGTGGCGCGCATGTTTTTGCGAGCGCTGGGCATCGAAGTGAACGGATACGTGCGGTCGGTGGCGGGCGTTGCGGACGATAAGGAATACACGTTTGACGCGCTGAAAAAGGTAAAGGAATCGGAGCTTTTCATGCCGGACTCGTCCGTATGTGCGAGAGCGAAGGCCGCGATCGACGCGATCGGGGCGGACAAAGACACGGCGGGCGGCATTGTGGAGATACGCGTAAGCGGGTTGAAGAGCGGGTTCGGCAGCTGCATGAGCTACGGAGAGAAGCTGGACGGAAGGCTTGCGGGAGCGGTCATGGGCATTCAGGCGATCAAGGGCGTGGAGATCGGCATGGGTTTTGAGGCG
>CALVMA010000016.1 GCA_944341655.1 uncultured Clostridia bacterium
CATCGGCAAGCCGTCCCTGTCCGCGCGGCTTCCGACTATTCTTTTTCACGCACGAGCGTGATCTTGCCGATCCCGAAAGGCAACGTCTTGTAAGCGGGATCGAACATCTCGTTTTTCCCGTCCTTCCAGCCCATGCTCAGCGTAAAGCTGAACGGCGATACGCCGCCCTGCTCGTCCGCCTTGCAATGGAAGGGACCGAACATGTTGCGCAGGCTCGCCACGACCGTCAGGCCGATGCGGTTGACGCCCTTTTTCAGGTCGATCGTCACGCTGTCCGTCAACGCGCAGGACACCGCTTTCCCGTTGACCGTGAAGCGCGCCGCCATGTAATTGCCTTCCAGGCAGAGACGCGCGCGCCCGTCGCACGGCATCTCGATCTGCGCGGAATATTCCGCCGTGCCCGCAAAGTAAGGATAGCCTGCCCCGCCGATGTCGCCGAGCGGCGGACGGTGCGTGCAGGGCACCAGCTCCCGCGCCCCGTTCACCTCGAACTCCCCGCGCAAATACACGGGATAAATATAAGTGTCGTACACGAGACAGTTGCGCACGCTCTCCGTCGCCTGCGGATCGAACAGCGCATAACGCACCTGCGGCGCCTCGAAAAATTCCACCGCGTAGGTAAAATCGTTCTCGCCCTCTTTCACCAGCGCCGAGACGTCCGCCTCTTCGAACAGCGGATCGAACGCACTTTTTTCAAAGGTCACGGGCACACCGTTGAACAAAAACTCCGCGCCCCTGTCTTTCTCGCGCAAAAGCCGTACGGGCAATTTCGCGTCCGCGCGGAACCCGTAGCGCACATACAGCTTGCCGCGGTAATCGCGGCGGATCAAATCTTCCGTCACCTCGCTGAAATACCGCTCCCCGCCGAAATTCTTTCCGTCTTCGGAAATGCGCACATAATCCAGCGTCAGGTTGTTCTGCCCGATCTTCTCAAAACGGAACGCCGCCGTGACATCCTCGCTCTTTCCCGCCCCGAACGCGCGGCTCTCGCCCTCCGCGTCCAGAAGCAGCACCGCGCTCTCTTCGGGCGCAAGCTCCAGCCCGCCGTCCACTTTCTCCGTGCGCAGCGCCGTCAGATCCAGCCGCGCACACTTGCGGCCGATCCCGATGCGCGAACTTTTCCCGCTCTCGTTGAACAGGTACAGCATTTCAAAATTCTTGCCCTTGCGGTAGGTGTATTCCACCGGTTCGCTTGCCGTAAATTTTATCGGGCGCGCCGCCGCGATCTCGTCCGCCGTCACGTTCGAACGCAGGAAAGAATAATCGTCCGCCCGCCCGTCCGTGTACTTGGGCGCATCGCCGTACAGCCATACCTTTCCGCCCTGCTTCGCATATTGCGAAAGGATCTCTTTCGTCGACGCAAACAGATTGTAGAGCACGGGCACGATCACGTATTTGTAACGCTTCCTGCCCAAAACGATCTCCCCGTTTTCCGATCTGCCGTGCCTCTTCAAAAGATATTCGTCCGCAAAATGGTACGCGATCCCCTTCTCTTTGAGCACATCCTGCAGCTTCCCGAGTTCGCCGTCGTAGACCATCGCCGCGCGCTCGTCGTCGCGCTTGTACCGAAGATATACGCTGGACAGCGGATTGATCACCAGCACGTCCGTCTCCTCGTCGCTGGCGGACAGAAGATAGCCCAGCCTCGTGAAATAATTGTTGAAATCCCCGAATTCTTCTCCCCACGGCATATGCTCGGAAAAGCAGGGCGGATGATCGTACTTGCCCTGCTCCGCAAGGCTGTACGAATACAGATGATGACACATCATCGTCACGCCGCGCACGAATTGCCCGTCCCCGATCGCCCGCAGACGGCGCGGCGGCGTGCCGTATCCGCTGCATCCGAACGTCTCCGTCAGAGCCTGCCGCTTGCCCAGCTGCTCCCGCGCGCTGCCGAGCTGCTTCGCCGACAGCCGCGCCGAAAAACTGTCGCCCAGATCGTCGATCGCGGGTATGGTCTCAAACTCGTACGTCTCCGTCACGCCCGCACCGCCCCACATCTGCGTGAACAGCAGCGTCTCTTCCACGCTGTGCCCCGTCAGCGCACAGCCGCGGCTCTCGCACCAATCGTACAGACGTTTATAAAAATTGCGCACATACACGCTATGGATCAGCTTGTAATACCGCTCACGGAAAGCAAAATCTTCCTCTCCGTCAAAGAAAAGATGCACCAGCCCGTCGCGCAGCGGCTCCCCGTACAGCGCTTCGTATTCCTCGTCCAAAACCACCGAATACGGCGTCGCATAACGGTAATATTGCGGCTCGTCCGTGAAAAATCCCGCAAATTCTTTGCCGAACCTGTCCTTGAACCGCGCATAGTACGGCTCGTACGTCATCGCAATGAATTGATCCATCACTTTCGGGTTGAGTATGTCCGTGTTCGCCGGCGAATAATTCAGATGCACGGCGTACACCTTCTCCCCCGCCGCTTCCGACGCCCCCGCACGCACAAACTTTCCGCCCCGCTTTACGTAACACGCCAACGCGCTTTCGTCGTATCCTTCCGTCATCGTCAGATACGTGGCAAGATTTTCTTTCTTCTTCAACAGCTCCCCGCCGACAAACCCGCTCGGCCAGCCGTTTTCGTCGTACACCCACGCGCTCATGTTCAGCTCTTTCGCTTTGTCGAGACACGCCTCGATGCACGCAAACCATTTCTCGCCCAGATACGGCGTCTTCAGCCCCGTCCGCGCGTGCATGATAAATCCGCCCAGATTGCGCGCTTTCATCGCCTCGATCTGCCGGAGCAGCTCCGGGATCTCCAATTCGTTGTTCCAGCTCCAAAACGGGATCCCCGCATATTTGCTGCGGTCTATGTCCTTTAACTCTTTGAGTATCTCTTTCCCTTCCATTCCGCACCGTCCTTGCGCAAAACTCTCTTTCGGGCACATACGCGGCGCGCCGCAATCTTGCGGCGCGCCGCCTTCGCTCTCCCTTTTCCCGATCAAAGATTCTCGGGCTTGTCTTCCAGCTTCAGATCGAAATCGCCCAGTTTCTTTACCTTGAAACCGTTCTTTTTGTATTCTTCGTAATCGAACGCTTCCAGCTCGTCGATCGCCAGCTTGTGGAATTCATAGAAATTGTGCCACCATTCGTAGCCCGTGCCCAGATTGGCGTTCAGGTATGCGTCCACAATGTCCTTCGCCATCTGCGGCGCCACATAAAACGCTCCCATCGCCAGAACGTTCACCCCGTTGCCCGTGATCGCGCGCAACGCCGCGGGAACGCTCTCCACGACGCCCGCATGCACGTGCGGGCATTTGCTCGCCGCAATATGTATGCCCATGCCCGTTCCGCAAAAGATCAGCGCTCTCTCAAACTCCCCTTCCGCAATCATGCTCCCCACACGCAAACCGACACGGTGAAACATCAGATCGGTATCCTTGGGATCGCTGTCCTTCTTTACACCGACATCCGTCACCTTCCAGCCCTTGCCCGTCAAGTACTCCACCACCGTCTCTTTGAGAGGGAAACCCGCAAAGTCTGCCCCAACCAGGATCTCTTTGTCTGCAATCTTTTTCATCTTTTTATCTCCTTTTCCCCGCGGAAAACATTTTTTCCTTTCCGCAGTAATTTTTTTCGCTCTCTATCTTTTCACAAAAAAAGCACTCTGCCTCGGATAAAATACCGCCGCCAGCTTTGCGCCCTTCTGCTCCGCACGCCCCGCTATAAAATCTACGCAGAGCCTGCCCTCTTCCTCCGTGTCCGCCGCGATCGTCGCCAGCTCCGGCTCGAACGCGTCCGACATCCGTATGTTGTCAAACCCGATCACCGCCGCATCTTCCGGGATCCTCCTTCCGCCCTTCTTCATCGCACGCATAAACCCCAGCGCCATCATGTCGTTGATGCAAAATACCGCATCGAACCGCCTGCCCTGCCGCAACAACTCCTCCGCCGCGCTCTGCCCCACGGCATACGCGTCGCGCAAAGGATAATCTCCGTATAAAATATCCCCCGCCTCAAGACGCAGCCCCTTCTCGCGCATGTATTCGCAAAAAAACGGCACACGGCTGTCGTACGAGGCAAATTGCTCCGTCAGTCCCGCCACAAACAGCATCTTCCGCGCTCCCCGCGAAATCAGAAAATCCATCGCCTCCCGCATCGCCCCGCTGTAATCCAGCGATAACTTCCGGCTCTCTTTCCCTTCGCCCGCCCGTATCAGCCTGGCTCCGATCTCTTCCAGCCCCTTTATATAACGCGGGGGAAAACGCAACGTGTAGTTCACTACCCCCGCCACACGGTTGGATATCACTTCCTCCAAAACTTCGGGCAGCTCCTCTTCGTAAGCCTTGAAGATCGAAAGTACGTACCCGTATTTCTTCGCCTGCGCCATCATCGCTTCCACGACCTGCAAATAGTACGGGTTGGCAAGCTCCGGCACAATGATCGCGATCCTGTTGCTCTTGCGGCTGACAAGATTCGCCGCTATTTTGTTCGGTATGTACCCCGTTTCGTCTATGACCTTCTGCACGCGCCTGCGCGTCTTCTCGGCTACGTATCCCTTCCCGCTCACCACGCGCGTCACCGTCATGCACGATACGTTCGCAAGCTTGGCAACTTCCTTTCTGTCGATCATCCTTCCGCAACTCCCCTCTTTCTTGCGCCGCCTCCGTTCCTCGGTATGTTCACGAGAACATAATACCACCGCGGCGGCGGGTTGTCAACCCCTTTTTCAAAATTGCGCGGTATTTTTTGCGGCAAAAAAACAAACGGCATAAACAGGGGGGGAGCAAAAAGACGGCGGCAAAAGGCGGCGGCGAAAGGCGGCGGCGAAAGGCGGCGGCGAAAGACGGCGGCGAAAGGCGGCGCGAAGGACGGCGCGAAGGGCGGCGGCGAAGGGCGGCGCAAAGGGCGGCGCGAAGGGCGGCGGCGAAGGGCGGCGCGAAAGGCGGCGCGAAAGGCGGCGCGAAAGGCGGCGCGGTTTTGCCGCCTTTCGGGTTCGATCGAAAAATCGCCGCCCGCAAGCTCGCTTGCGGGCGGCGATCGTTTCCGCGCTTGCAAAGAGGCGCCGCAAAAATTTTGCGGACAAAGCGTTCCGCGAAAAAGCGCAGCGCGCGGCACGGGGGGATGTGCCTTGCGCGCCGCGCCCGAAATATTGCAAACGGTCGGAAAAATCCGAACCGCACGCAAGCGGAAAATATTTTGCCGTCCGCAAACCGCCGCGCGGTTTGCGGGCAACAAACGTATCTTAACCCTGTGCGGCAAAAAGCCGAAAAAACGCGCGCCCCGCCGAGACTGCCTGCGATCTTAAAGCTTTTTTTGGATCATTTCCCACATTGCGCAAGCGTAATGCCGAAAACGTCGCTCATCTCGGCGACGATCTCCATGATATCCAGCGAGTCCAGCACCCCTCCGTCGATGAGGTTTTGCTCCGCCGCAAAGTCTACGTCCGGCCTGATCTCTTTGAGTAAATCCAAAAGTTTTTCCATTGTGTCATTCTCCTTTAAAATTGATTTTGCTTGTCTGTATAAAATCGCGCACGAGTGTCAGCGCGCCCTTTTCCCTTGTATAGATCCTGGGGAGAGCGCGGCTGAGAAACAGCCCCGCCCCTTCCGTCACGGAATAGGCGCCCGCCTTGTAAAACACGAGTACATCCCCGATCTTTGCTCCCGTAAGAGGGAAATCTTTGAGCAATACGTCCGCCGCCGTGCACAGCGAGCCGCACACCGTCCAGTTTTGCGTATCTCCTTGTTGGCCGCCCGCACCGTCTCCGCAAATACAAATCCGTCCATCAGCGGCATCATAATATCACTGACGATCAGATCGTATTTTTTGTTTTCCATAAACCGCAACGCGTCCGCCCCGTTCATGGCCCCGCTCACTTCATACCCGCAATAGTTCAGATACCGGCATATCGTTTCATTCAACTCCGCATCGTCTTCCGCCACCAAAATATGGATCATTTTACCTTCTCCTTCTTTTCTCCATTATACCATATGATTTCAGCTATTTGTCAGAAAATTGTAAGGTTTTTGTAAATTAAAATCATCTTTTATACCGCTGCCCCCTTTTCTCAAACAATTTACGCGCATCGGAACCCGATACACGTGATCCGCTCGATCCTCTTCCTTTCCCTCCGGCCGCGCCAAAACTGTCTCAAAAAAAATTGCCATGACCGCGATCAAACTTATAAAAAACGGCGCCTCATTTTTCTCGACGGCTCGAATTCCGCGTTTTTTATCGCCGAATATCTCACTTCGTTCAAAAACATCAAATCCGACGAAAAAAAATAAGCGGCCCGGCGCTTATGGCGTGATATGCACCCCAAAAGTTGGACAGACTTTTGGAGGTGCATATTTTATGTCAAAGGGAAAAAGATTTCAAACAAAGTACTCGCCAGAGTTCAAACTGTCTGTTATAATGGATATGCGTGAAAACCATTTGAGCTACCGTGCAACAGTCCGTAAATATTGGGGAACCAAAAGCGAAACGGAAGAGGATAATTATAAAAGTAGGGTAAAGTCTTGGGAGCGCATATATTTGGAAGAAGGAGCGGCAGGACTAATGACAGAACGTCGCGGAAGGAAAAGTACGGGCAGGCTAAGGAAACAGCCTTTGGATAAGTCAGTGGAAGAAGATTTAATCGCGGAAAACCAAAGGCTGAAAGAAAGGATACAATATCTTGAAGCGGAAAACGAATACATAAAAAAACTGAGCGCCTTAGTTTATGCGGAAGAGCAAAAGAGCGGGAAGAAGCGAAAATAATTGCTCAGCTAAGGCAGAGATTTCCGCTGAAAATGCTTCTTAAAATATCCTGCTTGCCGCGCAGCACGTTTTACTACCACTTAAAGGTAAGCAAGACGGACAAGTACTCTGCGGACAAGCAGGCAATAAAAGAAGTGTTTGAGGAAAACGAGCAAAGGTACGGATACAGGCGCATAACGCTTGAATTGCAAGCAAAAGGCATGACAATTAATCACAAAAAGGTACTTAGGTTAATGAAAATGCTTGGAATTCACGGTAAAAGGCGCAAAAACGATAAGTATCATTCGTATAAGGGCGAAGTTGGAAAAGTTGCGGATAATCTACTGAACAGAGATTTCAATGCGGAAAACGCATTTGAGAAACTTGCAACGGATGTTACACAACTTAAAGTCGGAGATACAAAGATATATTTCTCGCCAATAATGGACTTGTACAACAACGAGATAATGTCTTACTCCATATCTCTCCGTCCAGACCTTGCGCAAATAAGTGAAATGCTGGACGGACTTAGTAAAAAGTTGCCAGAAGGCGCAACGCCTATACTTCACTCAGACCAAGGCTGGCAATACCAACACGCAGAATACCAAAGATATTTAAAGGAACACAACATTGTGCAGAGCATGTCGCGCAAGGGCAACTGCATGGATAACGGCGCGATGGAATGTTTCTTTGGAAGAATGAAGGTTGAAATGTTCTACGGAGAGCGGTTTGAGAGCGTGGAAGATTTTATACAGAAACTGCACAAATACATATTTTACTGGAACAACAAGAGAATTTCTCTCAAATTAAAAGGAATGAGTCCGGTACAATACCGAACTCATTACCAAACGATTTAATTAAATTTTTGTCCAAACTTTGGGGTTCACTTCAAGAAAATCCCACGGGGCTGATTTTGTTCTTTCGCACCGACTCTTGATCTCGGGGAAAATTTGGGGAATTGAAAATTTGAATTGCTGAAAAACAAAGGTTTTTCTATAAAAACTAGGCAAAAAAGCGG
>CALVMA010000017.1 GCA_944341655.1 uncultured Clostridia bacterium
TGACAAGCGAACTTTTTCCCGATCCCGAAACGCCCGTCACCGCCGTGATCAGCCCCACGGGGATCTTGACGTCAATGCCTTTCAAATTGTTCTGACGGCAGCCGAACACCTCGAAAAACCTGCCGTCCGGCTGATGCCGCACCGCCGGCGTCTCTATCTTTCTGCGCCCGGCAAGATAGTCGCCCGTGATCGACCGCGGGGAATCCATGATATCCTGCACGCTCCCGCATGCGACCACTTCGCCGCCGTGCACCCCCGCCTTCGGCCCGATATCCACAATGTAATCCGCCGCACGCATGGTATCCTCGTCGTGCTCCACGACGATCAGCGTATTGCCGAGATCCCGAAGTTTTATAAGGGTGCTCAAAAGTTTTTCATTGTCGCGCTGGTGAAGCCCTATGCTCGGCTCGTCCAGAATATACAGCACGCCGGTCAGGCCGCTCCCGATCTGCGTGGCAAGCCGAATGCGCTGTGACTCCCCGCCCGAAAGCGTGCCCGCACTCCTTGACAAATTCAGATAGGACAGCCCGACGTTCCTCAAAAAATTCAGCCGCGCACCGATCTCTTTCAAGATCACGTCCGCAATTTTGTGCTCCGTCGGCGTAAGCTGTAAATTTTCAAAAAACGCATACAGATCGTTGATCGAAAGATCGCAAAGTTCCGCAATGTTCTTTCCGCCCACATACACGGAAAGAGCTTCTTTTTTCAACCTCTTTCCGCCGCATACGGGACAGTCGAACGTGCGCATGAACCGCTCGATATCCCAACGAACCCCTTCCGACTGCGTCTGATCGTAGCGGCGCTGCAGATTGACGGCAAAACCTTCCCATGCCGTTTTATAACTGCCCGAAAAACGGTAGGCGTTGTATTCAAGGTCGATCTTTTCCCCGCCGTTGCCCCACATCAGCATATCGTACACTTCTTTCGGAAGGTCTTTGACCGGTACATCCAACGAAAAATTATAAACTTTGGACAGCGATTTCAGATACATCTGCGTCATTGCCGACGAATCCAGGTTCCAGCCGCTGATCTTGATCGCGCCTTCGCGCAGCGTCTTTGTTTTGTCGGGACAGATCAGATCGGGATCGATCGACCTCTTGAAACCAAGCCCGCTGCACTCGGGACATGCCCCGTAAGGGGTGTTGAAAGAAAACAGACGCGGTTCGATCTCTTCAATACTCACGCCGCAATCGGGGCAGGCATACTTTGCCGAATAAAGCTCCTCCTTGCCGTCGCAGTCAATGACCACCAGCCCGTCCGCAAGCCGCAACGCGCTTTCCAAACTGTCCGTCAGGCGTTTTTGGATCCCGTCCCTGACCACAAGGCGATCGACGACCACGCTGATGTTGTGTTTCAGGTTTTTGTCCAGGCGGATATCTTCCTGCAGGTCATAGACGATCCCGTCGATCTTCACCCTGCCATACCCGCTCTTGCGGTAAGATTCCAGGTTTTTGGTGTATTCGCCCTTTCTCCCGCGCACCACGGGCGCGTTCACAAGGATCTTGCTCCCTTCGGACATTGCCATCACTTTGTCCGCGATCTCGTCCACCGTCTGCCTGCGGATCTCTCTGCCGCACTCCGGACAGTGCGGAACGCCTACCCTCGCAAAGAGCAGACGCATATAATCGTAGATCTCCGTTACCGTCCCCACCGTGGAACGCGGATTGTGCGACGTCGTTTTCTGGTCTATGGAAATCGCGGGAGAAAGCCCGTCGATCGACTCCACGTCCGGCTTTTCCATCTGCCCCAAAAACTGCCGCGCATACGACGAAAGACTCTCCACATAGCGCCTTTGCCCTTCCGCAAAGATCGTATCGAACGCCAGCGTCGATTTTCCGCTCCCCGAAAGCCCCGTAAAGACCGTCAGCGTGTTGCGCGGTATGTGTACGTCTATATTTTTTAAGTTGTTCTCTTTTGCGCCCTTTACAAATATTTCCTCTTTCATTGCCCTGCCTCATTTCCGCAAACGCCTTTTCAGCTGGTTGATCGTATCGCGTATCTCGATCGCCTTTTCAAAATCCAGCTGGTTGGATGCCACCTTCATCAGCGCTTTCAACTTCTCGATCTCTGCGGGAATGTCTTCTTTGCGGATCTTATCCGCACTCACCGTCTGCGCTTTCTTCGTGATCCCCAGCGTGCTCTTGATCTCTTTTATGATCGTTTTGGGAACGATCCCGTGTTCTTTGTTTTTTTGTGCCTGCGCTTTTCTTCGCCGCTCCGTTTCGTCGATCGCGCGGCGCATACTGCCCGTGATCGTGTCCGCATACATGATGACGCGGCCCTCCGCGTTTCGCGCGGCGCGCCCGATCGTCTGGATCAGCGACGTGTCGCTCCGCAAAAAGCCCTCTTTGTCCGCGTCCAGAATGGCAACGAGCCGCACTTCCGGCATGTCCAGCCCCTCTCGCAAAAGGTTGATGCCGCACAGAACGTCAAATTCTCCGCTCCGCAACCCGTTTACGATGTCGATACGCTCCAGCGTATCGATATCACTGTGCATGTACCGCACGCGGATCCCGTTCTCTTTCAGATAATCGGTCAGATTTTCCGCCATGCGCTTGGTCAGCGTCGTGATCAGAACCCTTCCGCCCTGTTCGGTCACCTTTTTGATCTCGCCCAAAAGATCGTCGATCTGCCCTTTGATCGGCCGAACCTCAATCTCCGGATCCAAAAGCCCCGTCGGACGTATGATCTGCTCCACTACCTGCCCCGCTTCGCTCAGCTCGTATTCGGCAGGCGTCGCCGATACGCAGATCATCTGCGGCACGCGCGCATCAAACTCCTCAAACGTCAGAGGTCTGTTATCGTATGCCGAACGCATGCGGAATCCGTAATTCACAAGATTCGTCTTGCGCGAAAGATCTCCGCGGTACATCGCCCGCAACTGCGGGATCGTCATGTGGCTTTCATCGATAAAAACAAGAAAATTGTCGGGGAAATAATCCAACAGCGTAAAGGAAGGCTCCCCAGGCTTTCGGCCGTCAAAATACCGGCTGTAATTTTCCCCCCCGCTGCAATACCCGACCTCGCGCATCATTTCCAGATCGTAATGCGTCCGCTGTTCCAAACGCTGCGCTTCCAGCAGTTTCCCGTCGTCCCGAAACGCCTTGACTTCATCCTCCAGATCGCGCTCGATCGCCGCAAGCGCCGCCGTCATCTTGGCACTCCCCACCGCGTAATGGCTCGCAGGAAAAATACAGATATGCTTCAGCTCCGCCGTGACTTTCCCCGTCACCACTTCTTCCTCGCACAGACGGTCGATCTCGTCCCCGAAAAATTCTACGCGAATGGCTATCTCTGAATTGCCCGCGGGGAAAATCTCCACCGTGTCGCCCCGCACACGGAAAGAAGAACGTGAAAAATCCACGTCCTTGCGCTCGTATTGCAGCTCGATCAGCCGCCGCAAAAGCTCGTCGCGCGAAAGCGCGTCCCCGGGCCGCAGCGAAATCGCCAGATCAAAATACTCTTCCGGCGCGCCCAGTCCGTATATGCACGAGACCGACGCCACCACCAACGTGTCCGACCGCTCGCCAAGACTCGCCGTGGCACTGTTGCGCAGCTTGTCGATCTCATCGTTGACCGACATGTCTTTCTCTATATACGTATCCGTGCTC
This sequence comes from uncultured Clostridia bacterium, assembly GCA_944341655.1. GTDB lineage: Bacteria > Bacillota > Clostridia > Christensenellales > Borkfalkiaceae > Borkfalkia. Next base: position 3,612 of record CALVMA010000017.1, read on the forward strand.
GGAATATAACTCTCCGGTTGATAATAGTCATAATAGGATACAAAATATTCGACCCTGTTGTGCGGAAAAAATTCGCGGAATTCATTGCACAACTGCGCCGCCAGCGTCTTGTTATGCGCGATCACAAGCGTCGGACGGTTGACGTTTTTGATCACGTTCGCCATCGTAAACGTCTTGCCGCTGCCCGTCACACCCACAAGCACCTGCGTGCGGATCCCGTCGTTCACACCCTCCGTCAGCTTCTCGATCGCCTGCGGCTGATCGCCCGTGGGCTGATACGGCGATACCAATTCAAAATCAGCCATTGTGCGCCCTCCCCGGTCGCCCTCCGTTTTTACAAACAAATGTTTATACTATTATACCCTCATTCCGCCGACAAGTCAAGCATTCCCGGGCAGATGCAATAACGCGCCGAAATACAATACGGTTTCGGCGCGCCTTCTCTTTCACGAAAACGCCGCAATGCCCCAAACATTGCAGCGATTTACGAAAAAATCATCTTCAACAACAAACCCACCACAAAAGTGATCACCGCCCCGCCGACCGAAAGCCCGATCTTGAATGCGACGCTCCGCCGTACCTGCAATGCCGTCCGTTTGTACGCCTCCCCGTTGGCATGAAGCGTGATCACATACATCTTCTCACCCTTGCGGTCCGACTGTATAAGATCAAAATAATCGTCCAGTTCCAGCGAGCGAAGGATCTTTTCCACCCGCTCGGGCGTGTAATTGCGCTTCGCCGGCAAAATACTCATGATCTCCATCGGACTGACAAGACAGCTGCCCTTACCGTCACACATATCGTAGACGGCGCTCATCACTTCGTTTTCCTGTTTGCTCAGCATCCTTCCTTCCCTCGTTTTCAGCGGATCAGCAAAAACAATACCCCTGCCAGACATCCTCCCGCAAACGCCCCCAAAAGCGCCGCAAAAAACGTCAGAAGCATCTGGTTGCGAAACGTGCGCTTCCCGCGGTGTTTCTCCGCACCCGCCGCTTCGTCATACGTCCTGCCCTTCGGCAGCGAACATACACAGTACGTGCCTTTGTCCGAATAACGGATGTCGATGTATCCGCGCTCCGACAAATACCGCAATGCGTTCGCCAATCCTTCCCCGTCCGTATGAATTCGCGGCGGAAGCGCCGCAAGGATCTCTCCCTCTTCCAATACTTTGTAAGAACCGTCCGTCTGCGCGTTCACCGCCGCCAATACGGAGGCGGTCAGCTTGTCCAGCATAATCCCTCTCCGACACGGCGGACGTACACCGCCGCAATCCTTTTATGGTACTTTTTTGAGTATATTATACCATTCCCCCGCCGTTTTTGCAAATATTCCGGCATTTTTTTTAACAAGTTTCAAAATATACTTTATTCTTTTCGGATTTTATGGTATAATTATCGATGATATTGAGTGTTTTTTGCACCGGAGGCTTTTACCCATGAACCTTTTGAGCCGTTTTTCTAACGCGGCACGATTTCGCGATTACAATGATTTTTACAATCATTTCCGCCTGAACGTACCCGAAAATTTTAATTTCGCCTACGACGTCGTGGACGAATACGCGCGCATGGAACCGGAAAAACGCGCCATCGTCTGGTGCGACGATCACGAAAACGAAAGAATATTTACCTTCGCCGACATCAAACGCATTTCCGACAAAACAGCCAACTTTTTCCTGTCCGTCGGGATCGGCAAGGGCGACACCGTGCTCGTCATTTTGCAGCGCCGCCATGAGTATTGGACAACCCTGATGGCGCTCGCTAAAATCGGCGCGATCGCCATCCCCGCCACACACATGCTCATGGAAAAAGATATCGTCTATCGCATGGAAAAAGCAGGCGTCAAAGCCGTCGTGTGCGTGAACGAGGACGAACTCTGTAATAATGTGCTCAAAGCCGCCGCAAAAGTGCCCAGCGTAAAAACCTGCATATGCTGCACCGATCGCCCGGGATTTTTGGACTATGCGGCCGAAACAGAAAAACAGAGCGATGTACTTTGCTGCAGTTACAAAGACGAACGCTCCGCAGACGATATCATTCTCCTCTATTTTACGTCCGGCACGACCGGCATGCCCAAAATGGTTACCCTCAGCGAACGCTATACCCTCGGACATATCGTTACGGCGCGCTATTGGCTCAACTGCATGGACGACGGCCTGCATTTTACCCTCGCCGAAACAGGTTGGGCAAAAGCCAGCTGGGGAAAATTGTTCGGTCAATGGCTGTGCGGTTCCGCCATCTTTGTCTATGACTTTCACGGAAAATTCGAGCCGGAAGACTTGCTGAACCATATCACAAAATACAAAATAACGACCTTCTGCGCTCCGCCTACCGTCTACCGATTCATGATCAAAAACGACCTGAGCAAATTCGATCTCTCGTCGATCAAATACATGATGACCGCAGGAGAAGCGCTCAACCCCGAAATTTACCGCCAGATCCGCATGAAAACCGGTCACCCCATCTATGAGGGATTCGGTCAGACCGAAACCACGGTCGTTTGCGCTACTTTCTCGGAATATATGGATATCCGCCCCGGCTCCATGGGCAAGCCCTCCCCGCTCTATTACGTACAGCTTCTCGACAACGAGGGAAATCCCGTCGAACAGGGAGAAACGGGCGAAATCTGCATCCGCCTCCGCGAACCGCAGAACGGTATCTTCGCAGGATATTATCAAGATCCCGAGCTCACCGCTACCGTCATGTACGACGGCTATTATCATCTGGGCGATCTCGCTTACTGCGACAGCGACGGGTATTATTGGTTCGTCGGCAGAAAAGACGACATCATCAAGAGTTCCGGCTACCGCATCGGGCCTTTCGAAGTGGAAAGCGCCCTCATGGAACACCCCGCCGTGCTCGAATGCGCGATCACGGGCGTACCCGATCCCGAAGGCGTGCGCGGTCAACTCGTCAAAGCTACCATCGTCCTCGCCAAAGGCTATGAGGCAAGCGATGTTCTCGTGAAAGAACTCCAAAACCACGTCAAAAAAACTACGGCGCCCTACAAATACCCGCGCGTCGTGGAATTCGTCAATGAACTGCCCAAAACCATCAGCGGAAAAATCCGCCGCGTCGAAATCCGTCAAAACGATTCCGAACGTTAAAATGTCCGCCCTCCGATGTTCCATTCTTTTCATCGAAGGGCTTTTTCATACCTTATCGGAGCTTCGGGGAGAGCTTTTTCAGAGTTTCTCGGAGCTTCGGGGGGAGCTTTTTCAAAGTTCTTCGGACAGAATGCGGGGCGCGAAAATATTTCGCGCCCCGCATTGTATCATTCGTCTTCTTTCGATTGATTGAATTCTGCGCGAAGTTCCGCTTCCCTTGCGCGGAATTCTGCCTCGACCGCACGCCGCTCCGCGTCGCGGATACGGATATCCGTTTCCGGCGAGCTGCTCGTTTCACCGTTCGACAGCTTGATGCGGATAATTTCCGCGATCCCCGCCAACATGGCAAGCATCGATATGACAAGCATCTGCACGCCGACCGATTGCAATTCAAATGCGCCGAAACTTGCACAAATGCTGAACGATACATAGAAAAGGAACATCAACCCCGCAGCGACAAAGGAAAGCGCGACGTCGCCTTTTTTGCAATTTATCATCGCTTTAAGATTTGCAAACATCGCCGCAAGAACAAGGACAAGCCCCGCAATATGCAGCAGCACCGCGGGAAGGAAATTCACGACCAGCATCTCGGACGCCATTCCTTCTTCAAATACCGTTCCGTTATAACAGTTCAACCCGAAAACCGCACCGAGCTGATGCGCCGATACGCCGAAATTATACATGCCCGCGCTGAAAAGGCAAGCCGCCGCAAACAAAAACGCTGTGCCCGCTATGCGCAACACGTTCATCGCCCGCTCCCCTGCCGTCTGGCTGCGGACAAACATCTTTCCGAGCACATGCAGGCCTCCGAAAACCGATACAAGCACAAAACACGCTATGGCGGCACCGTTGAGTCCTGTTGCCGTGATCTGACCGAAAAGCATCAGGACAAAAAATCCGATCAGATACATGAAATAAAACTTGCCGTCCGCCTTCTTCTTTCCGACAATCCCCGCCAGGGCAAATATCATCCAACACAGCGCCACGATCTGCAAGTATAAATACACCGCCGCCTCGATGACAAGCAAAGCGGTCCTGAATATCGTTTCGTCTGCAAGTTTTTCCGCTGACAACGCAGGCGTTTCCGAGCTCGCATACCCGATTTCCGCTTCCAGACGATCCAA
>CALVMA010000018.1 GCA_944341655.1 uncultured Clostridia bacterium
ATATTGACGGATCACGACGAAAGCGCCAAGACGGATTTTCGGGTACGGCTCAACGGAAAAGGCAGCCGCGCCGATATCGTAAGCCGAAGCGTTGCCAAGGGAAACTCGTTGCAGTCGTTCCGTTCGGATCTGATCGGTAAAAATGAATGCTTCGGGCACGTAGAGTGCGACGGGATCGTATTGGATTCGGCGCGCATCATATCGGCGCCGAGGATCGATGCGGTCAGCCCGGAGGCGAGCCTCGTGCATGAGGCCGCCGTAGGGAAAATCGCGGGGGAACAGCTTCTGAAATTGATGAGTTTGGGCCTGACAGAGCAGGAAGCCGAGGATGCGGTCATTCAAGGCTTTTTAAATTAAACGGGTAAGGAATAAAAAATCTGCTTTACGTGTAAAAGGAAAAGACGGGGCCGTCCGCAATTAAATTGCGGACGGCCCCGTCTTTATAAAACCGATTGTTTGTACAAGATAAAAATGCGGACAAACTTATCGATGCTAATTTTGTGAAGCCAGCATGTGCTGGGAATATTTGCGGAATATATCGCTTGTTTCGCCGTCGGCGCGTATGATGCCTTGATCCAGCCAAAGAGCCCGCGTGCAATAGCGGCGGACGGTTTCACTGTGCGAAACAATTATAAAAGTCGTTCCTTGCTCGCGAAGTTTGTCAAGTTTTTCATAACATTTTTTTGCGAAGGCAATGTCGCCTACGGCGAGGATTTCGTCGATCAGAAGAATTTCCGAAGGAAGACTGACGGCGATCGCAAAACCGAGGCGCGCCAGCATGCCCGACGAGTATGTCTTGATGGGGGCGTGTATAAATTCACCGAGTTGCGCAAAATGAATGATCTCGTCTAATTTGTCATCGATCTCCTGCTTGCCGTATCCCAAAATAGCCGCGTTCAGGTAAATGTTTTCGATCCCGTTTGCGTTTGCGTCAAATCCCGCCCCGAGCCGAAGAAGAGGCGTGATCCTGCCGTAACACAGCACCTTCCCTTCGTCGGGAGGAAGTATGCCGGAAATAATTTTTAAGAGCGTGCTCTTTCCCGCGCCGTTTTTTCCGAAGATGGCTACCGCTTCTCCTTTATTTATTTGAAAATTGATCCCTTTTAAACATTCGAAACTATTTTTTTTCAAATCGCGGTGCAGCGCGCGTACGACCAGCTCTTTTAGAGAATCGATGCCGACTTCGTACTTTTTAAAACGGACATGTATGTTTTGAACGTCTAAAAGCAAATGGCTCATTTTTATTTTATCCTCTTTATTTTATCCTCACAATTTTGCGGCGATGTGATCTTGGATGGCTCGAAAAAAGAAAATTCCTCCTATGAATGCGACAGCCGCATAAAGATAGCTGATCAGATAACTTGCGGGCGATTGTGCGGAACCGGTCAGCATGGAGCGGAAAAGAGTAATAAGATGGTACATGGGATTTAGCCGCACGATTTTTGCGGCAGTAGCGTTTCGGATCGAAGTCAAACTGTAAAACAATGGGGTCAGATAAGTCCAGAGCGTCAAAAAGACGGAATAGATATGTTTGATATCTCGGAAAAAAACATAGATAGCGCTCAGAAAAAAAGAAATTCCCAATGAAAATATCGTTAAGGCGGGGAGCAAAGCGAGGACGAGGACGATCTGCCAATGAAATACGTAAAATCCGCCGATTGCGCGCGTTGCCATCACGATCAATAAGGCTACCATTGAAAACATAAAGGTGATGACGGACGAAAATACGTTGGCGGCCGGGAATAATTTCATCGGCACGCGCGTCTTGAGAAGCATTTCCCGCTGTTGCACAAGGCAGGGGAGTGCGCTTGTTGTGGAGGATCGCACTATATTAAACAGAATATTTCCCGATAAAATATAAATCGGATAATCGAGACCGTCTGTCGTCGTTCCGAAAATGGCCGAAAAGACAAACGCCATGACGAGCATGTTTAAAAGCGGATTCAAAACAGTCCAAATGATCCCTATGACGGAACGGTAATATTGATTTTTTATGTTGCGCCGCACAAGAAGGCTCAGCAAAAAAAATTTTTGCCGAAAGTTTTTTTGTGTGAGTGTCATTCCGGGTGATTCTCCTTCCGTTTGTTTCTTATTTTAAAATAAACCGAAGGCGGGAGCAGCGGGGCTGCCAAACATTTTACCGCACGGACCAGCCCCAATGGCTTTTTCAAAGAAAAACTTCCGCGGATTCGGGTCATAAATTCGCTTTTGCGCGATTTAAAAGAATGCTTAATCTTATTCGGCGGCTCGTTATACAACAGCAGACAGTCCGAAAGATTGTAGCCGTAAATCTTTTTTGCGTACAGACGGAAATAAAGGTCATAGTCTTCGCATCTGTATACGGAAGCCGTTTCCCTGTATCCGTGAACGGCTTCCAATGCCGAGCGACGAAAAAGAACGGTCGGATGAATAAATTGATTGCGCACGGTAAGATCGTTGGGCCCCGGTTCGTTTTTAAAGCGTCGTTTTCCGTATATGATGCCTTCGTGTGTAAGATAAGCCGCACTGCCTACAAAGCCGAATTCCGGATGACTGTTCAAAAAATCCGACTGAATTTTCAGCCTGTTCGGAAGAGAAAGATCGTCCGCATCCATTCTGGCAATGTATTCACCCGTGGCGATGCCGATCGCCTGATTGAGGGAATACGGCAGGCCGCGGTTTTTATCGTTCTTCATATAAAGACAACGCGGATCTTTCAAAACTTCCTGTAATTTTTCCGATGTTTTATCCGTACTCGCGTCGTCGACGACGATCAGTTCAATATCGCGCATTGTCCCGCAAAGTATGCTTTTGGCCGCTTCAAAGACCGTAGCTTCAGCATTGAATACGCCCATTATGACGGAAATATACGGCATTGTATTCCTCCCGAGCAAGGTTGTGCGGCGGGCATTGTATTTTCAGTCTTGTACAACATTCAGTATGCGTAATCGAAAAAAATCAATTCAAAAATCATGCAATGCCTTTGTCTATATACACAAAATGCTGAATAAATTGTATTTTTTTAAATGAATTTGTCAGTTTTTTTATTTTTTTTAAAATAATTAAAAAAAAGACGAAAAAATTTTAAATATTATCTTGAAATTCCGAGGAATATGTAATATAATTAAGTATGGAAATGTAGGCAGACTGCTTTTGCAGCGTTTCGGGCGAAGAGATCCGTCGGTCGATCTGTTCGCACAAAAATCATAACGGAGAAATGATATGATCCTGACTGTTTGTTTGAATCCTTGCACAGATGTTACGATTGAAGTGGATTCGCTGAACGTCGGCAAAATGAATCACGTGAAAAACAAGACGTTGAGTTTTACCGGCGCCGCATTGAACGTCGCGATCGGTGTCGCTCGTTTGAAGGGCAAGAGTCATGCGACAGGGTTTATGTACAATGAAAACGGTTCGCTGTTCGAACAGGCCCTTGACCGCGAAGGAGTTCCGAGCGTATTTGTTTGGAACAAAGGCAGGGTGCGTGAAAATTATAAGTTCATCGATAACAAATCGATGCTGACCGAGGTCAACGACGTCGGGGAGAGCATCAGTGAGAATAAGCAGGCCGAATTGATCGAATTGGTGGGTAGCCTTTCGAAAAGCAGCGACGTGTTGGTCATTTCCGGAAGCTTGCCGCAAGGGGTGCAGAGCGATTATTATTATAAATTGTTCTCCGTGGCTGCACCGAACACGTTAAAGATCGCCGATACGGAAGGAGCAAAACTGCTTTCGGCGCTTCAAACCGATCTCGACCTGGTCAAACCGAACCGCGACGAACTGGAAAGCACTTTGAAAACAGAATTTAAGACGCGCGAAGACATGTTGAAAGGCTGCTATGCTCTGCTTGACAAAGGCGCGAAACGTGTGTTGCTTTCGCTCGGGAAGAAAGGCGCCATTATTACGGACGGGACCAAAAATTATTACTGCAAGAGCATCAATGTGGCGATCAATTCGACTGTGGGGGCAGGTGACGGTATGGTCGCGGCAGCGGCCATGATGTTGGAACAAGGTGCCTCTGTTGACGAAATTTTGCGCGCGGGGGTGGCTGCGGGAACGGCTACGGTCACTACGTTCGGCAAAATTTCTTTTACAAAAGATAAATACGATGAAATTTATTCAAACTTGACGATCGAGGAGTTTTAATATCTTTTGATTACTGTTGCAGACGTAAAAAACGACGAAGAAGTAAAAGCTATAATGTTTATGGCCGAGAGCCAGATCGAGGCGCTGGGATTTACGGAACATTCGGTGAGGCATTCCAGTATCGTCAGCAAATGGGCAGGGGAGATCCTGGAGCAGATCGGTGCGGATGAGCACCGCGTGGAGCTTGTCAGGATTGCCGGCTATCTGCATGACATCGGGAACAGCGTAAACAGGGAAGATCATGCGCAGAGCGGCGCCATACTGGCGTATAAGATCCTTACCAGGATGGGTATGGAGTACAAAGATGCGGCCGCGATCATGATGGCGATCGGGAATCATGACGAAAATCAGGGCTTGCCTGTCAGCGATATCACGTCCGCTTTGATCATTGCGGATAAGGCCGACGTGCATAAATCACGTGTCAGGCACAATACCACATTGATGCGTATCGATAATTTCGGGAATCTGAATATTCACGATCGCGTAAACCTTGCGGCGGAAAAATCCGGAGTCTCGGTAGACAAGACGACGCGTGAAATTATTTTAAGCATCGTGATCGATACAGAAAAATGTCCCGTGATGGATTATTTTGAAATTTATTTTAAACGTATGCAGCTGTGCAGACGTGCGGCAGATTTTTTGGGCTGGAAGTTTGTTTTGATAATCAACGACGTACGTTTATTATAATAAAAAAGCGCCTGCAAAGCAGACGCTTTTTTGATGTCAGATATCTTCTTTTGTGATCTTGGGCGGATCGTTTTCAACGTCCGTTTTCGTTTTCTTTTCGGCCTTATCTTTGTCGGATAATTGCTCTTCGGGCAACTTGGTCACTTTGACTTGCAAAACTTTTTTCTCGGTGGCGCGCACGATTTCGATGGAAAGATTTTCAAAGCGGAATTTTTCGCCTTCATGCGGGATCTCGCCAAGCTGTTCAATGACCCAGCCGCTTAAAGTGTTTGCATCGTATTCGTATTCGTCCACGTCGATCCCGTAGTAGTTGAAGAAATCGGAAAGGTCGGCTTCGGCATTGACGATGCTCGTATCCTCGGACAGCTTTGTAAAATAATTGACTTCCGAATCATGTTCGTCCCAGATTTCACCGACAAGCTCTTCGAGAATGTCTTCCAAAGTGATGATCCCGAGCGTCCCGCCGTATTCGTCCAAAACGATCGCCATATGCGTCTTTTTACTTTGCAACTGTTTGAGCAATGTACCGATTTTTACATGTTCGGTCGTATAAGTTACTTCATGCAAAGCGTTTCCGAGGTCTTTGTCTCCGTTGAGATATGCAAAGAAAAAATCCTTTTCATGAAGAATGCCTATGATGGAATCGATGGTTTCTTTGTAAACGGGTAATCTTGAAAAACCTGTCGTACGGAATATTTCCTTGATTTCGTCAAAGGACGTATCGGCTTCAACGGCTTCGATATTGACGCGAGGGATCAAGATGTCGCCCGCTTCAAGATCGTCAAAATCAATAACAGAACGAATGAGTTTCGATTCGTCTTGCTTTAAAGTGCCGTCTTCGCGCGCTTCTTCGACCATTGTGATGATCTCGTCTTCCGTGACGACTTCTTTGTTTTTCAGCTTAAATATTTTGGAAAGGATAAATTTATATCCCGTAAATACCATGTTGATCGGCCAAAGTATGTAAGTGAAAAGCTTAAGAAGAGGATAGCCGGCCATCGCAAATTTGTCGGGATAAACTTTTGCCATCATTTTTGGAGTGATTTCGCCAAAAATCAAGACGGCAACCGTTGTGACGATCGTAGAAACGGTCGCGGCAAGACTCGTATTCAGTATAATGGCCGCGAATAACAATCCTGCCAGGGATGTCGTGGTAATATTGACAATATTGTTTCCGACCAATATGGTAGAGATCAGACTGTCGTAATTTTCGGCAAGTTTATATACTTTTTCAGCTTTCGTATTGCCGTTGGCGATCATGGTCTTAAGCTTGAGCTTGTTAACGCACGAATAAGCGGTTTCCATGGAAGAAAAGAAACCTGATAAAAGCAATAAAACAACAATGGCGAGTAATAATGGGGCAATGTCGCCCATAAAAGCAAATAACCTCCCAAAAGCGGCTTAACCGCATATTTTAATGCTATTATTATAACATAAATTCTGAAATAATAAAATAATTTTTCGTACAAAAATGAAAAATCGGCAAGAAATTTTTCATTTTGCCGATTTTTTGCTCTGCATCAGATAAATCTCCGCGTCTCAATATAATATTTCCACCGCTGAGCGCTGATTTCTTCGATAACGGCATAATCGGACGCCGTG
>CALVMA010000019.1 GCA_944341655.1 uncultured Clostridia bacterium
CATAGGAGAAGAAAGTTAAGCACAGGAAAGGCCCGTTAACGGGCGGCAAGTAACAATCGCATGACTGCCAGGTCGTCATAAGCGCGGCTTGCGCGCCGCTGGTAGTATTAGGGCTAACTGCCCGAAACTGAAAAACCACCGGCTATGCCGGTGGATGTTTATTTGCTTGAAACTTTGATTGGTTAAAGGTCATGTCTTGTGTTGGAGGAAAGAGGTCATCCGGTTTTGAATGTGAAAATTTGGAGTGATCAAACCGACAGATTTGTGAAATTGATTAAAAAAATAAATTTTTCTGTTTTCGTGCTTGACAAAATAAATTTACGGGGTTATAATGTTGGCGAAAACTGGATATCCGGTAAGTAAGGCTCTTACGGGGATATGGGCTGTTGCCGCAAAGCGATGGAGACATCGTGCGCAGGTTTGAACAGGTCACGTCGAATGCAAGGCGTGACATAATGCAGCTTCACCGCCCTTTAAAGTCAAAGCTCAAACGGTGATAACTTTGCGTTAAAATTCCGCACACCGTTTGTGTGCGGAATTTTTTTTGGCGGGTAAGAGCGTGCCGAAGGATAAACGGTAAAAAAAGGAGGATTCGGGATATGGACGAAGGACATGGCGGCCGAAGTTGCGGCCGCAGGAATGCGGTTGATACGGACGATCGGTTAATTCGTTCGCCCGAAAAGTGACTTCGGCCACCTCTTCGCGATGATCGAAGGAGGTGGCAAAATGGCAAAAAAAGATAAGAGATTGTTCCTGTCCAAGCTGACGGAAAGCATGATCCGTGCGGAGGAAACGGAGTTGCGTATCCGCCGTGCTGCGATTTCGGAGGCGGAACAGGCGCGGGAGTTTTTGGGTACGGGAGAGAAAGGGCTGACGCAGGATCAGGCGAACGAAGCGTTGAAAAAGAACGGACGGAACATTTTACCTCAGACGAAAAAGCGCGGAATGTTTGGGCGTTTGGCGGCGGCGTTTGTCAATCCGTTCACGGCGATTTTATTTGTGCTTGCTTTGGTATCGGTGTTTACGGATGTGATTTTTGCAAGTGCGGGCGAAAAGAACTATATGACTTTTTCGGTGATCGTCGGTATGATCCTTGTTTCGGGGGTATTGCGGTTCGTGCAGGAAACGCGCAGCGGGAATGCGGCGGCGAGGCTTGAAGCGATGATCTCGTTTCGTTGTGACGTGATGCGGCAGGAGAGGTGTGAAATTCCCTCTGAAGAGGTTGTCGTGGGGGATATCGTTTTGCTTTCGGCCGGGGATATGATTCCGGCGGATGTGCGCATACTCACTGCAAAAGATCTGTTTGTTTCGCAGTCGTCGATAACGGGAGAAAGTGTACCGGAGGAAAAAAGTACGGCGGCTGTCGAAAATTTTACGGCGGCGGTTGATTGTAAAAATCTTGCTTTTTGCGGTACGAATGTGATCAGCGGCAGCGGTACGGGGCTGGTTGTTGCAACGGGCGGAGATACCCTTTTAGGCAAGACGGCAAAGTCTTTAACTCAAAAACCCGCCAAAACTGCATTTGAGAAGGGAATCGCGTCCGTATCGAATATTCTGATAAAATTCATGCTGATCATGGTGCCCGTTGTATTTTTGATTAACGGGCTCACAAAAGGTGATTGGCTGGATGCCGGGCTGTTTGCGGTGAGTATTGCGGTCGGGCTGACGCCCGAAATGCTTCCTATGATCGTAACGGCGTGTCTTGCGAAGGGGGCTGTAAGTCTTTCGCGTAAAAAAATGGTCGTCAAGAACATGAATGCGGTGCAAAATTTCGGTGCGAAGGATGTTCTTTGCACGGATAAAACGGGCACGCTCACGCAAGACAAAGTGGTTTTGGAACTGCATTTGAATATTGAGGGGCGCGAAGATGTCCGCGTGCTCAGGCATGCGTTTTTGAACAGCAATTATCAGACAGGTTTAAAAAATCTGATGGATGCGGCCGTGATCGATCGCACGCGCGAATTATGCGCAGGCGGCGATATTTCGGAAGATGTGTTGAAAAACTATTATAAGGCGGATGAATTGCCTTTTGATTTTGAGCGGCGCAGGATGAGTGTGGCGGTGTGTGACGGCACGGGCAAAGTACAGCTGATCACGAAAGGGGCCGTGGAAGAAATGTTGTCCGTCTGTGCCTATGCGGAACTGAACGGCGAAGTGATCGGGTTGAGCGATGCGGTGAAGGAGCGTGTTCGTCGGCTTTCGGATGATTTGAACGAAAAGGGAATGCGTGTTCTGGCTGTGGCGCAAAAGCGTTTGGTTGCAGGGGTGCCGCTTACGGCCGCAGATGAAAAAGAGATGGTGCTCATCGGGTGCCTGGCGTTTTTGGATCCGCCGAAGTCATCGACGGCGGAGGCGTTGAAGAGGCTGGACGGCGCGGGAGTACGGGTTAAAATTTTAACGGGCGACAATGAAAAAGTCACTGCATGTATTTGCCGCAAGGTCGGCATTGACGGTGCGCGCGTTTTATTGGGCGCTGATCTGGACGAAATGAACGATGAGCAGCTGGCGGAAGCGGCGGAGACGGTATCCGTATTTGCGAAACTCAGCCCGATGCAAAAAGAGCGGGTGGTTCGCGTGTTGCGTGAAAGAGGTCATATTGTCGGGTTCATGGGCGACGGTATCAACGATGCGGCGGCGATGCGTGCGGCGGATATTGGAATTTCGGTGGATACAGCGGCGGATATTGCGAAAGAGTCGGCGGATGTAATTCTTCTGGAAAAGGATTTGACCGTAGTGGCGGACGGCGTGGCGGAAGGCAGAAAGACGTATGCCAACAT
>CALVMA010000020.1 GCA_944341655.1 uncultured Clostridia bacterium
TGTGAGCAGCGCGGGGAATACCTCCCTCGTGTTTACCCTGGCGGCGCTGGGGGTGCTGTACAACATTTCGCGGGGCGGGGAATCTTTCCGCCGCAAAGACAAGTAAATTCCGCTCGGATCAAAACGCGCCGAAATACGGTTTTCGTATTTCGGCGCGTTTTTTTTGCGGCACGCAAAAATTTCCGAAAAAAATTTTACCTGCGCGGCGGGCGCATACGCAGGCCGCATAGCGGTTTTTGCCTGCGGCAAAAATCGAAGAAAGGCAAAGGGGAACGCTCCGCAAAACGATTTGCGGAGCGTTCCCTTCGGGCGGAAAAAAAGAGGATCGCGAAAAAGCGTTTCGGGAAGGGAGGGCGGAACTTTTTTTGCTTTTTTTTCGTATTATGATTGCAGGGAAGGGTTTTTCCTCAGGGCAAAGGTTTCAGAATGTTTTCGGCAAAAGAAGGCGGCGGGCAAGCCGCGAAAGGAGTGAAATTATGGATAAATATGTTATAGAGGGAGGCGTGCCGCTGTACGGTGAAGTGGAGATCCAATCCGCAAAGAATGCCGTACTGCCTTTGTTGGCCGCCGCCGTGCTGACGGAGGAAAAAGTCGTAATACATAAATGCCCGCGGATCACGGACGTTCTGAACATGGTGCAGATTTTGTGCGAGCTGGGATTTAGCACAAAATTTGAAGGAGAAGAACTTACGATCGACGGAGCGGACGCGGCGAATCATGAAATTCCCGCGGCGTTGGCGAAAGAGATACGTTCATCGGTTTTTATGCTCGGCTCGGTGATCGCGCGTTTCGGCAGGGCGCGGATCGCATATCCCGGCGGGTGCGATATAGGATTGCGCCCGATCGATCTGCATCTGAGCGGATTGCGCAGGCTGGGGGTGCGGATCGGCGAAGACGGCGGGTACATCGATTGTGAATGCCAAAGACTGCGCGGTTCGGAGATCTTGCTGGATTGTCCGAGCGTGGGTGCGACGGAAAACATTATGCTTGCGGCGGCGAAGGCGGAGGGAAGGACGGTCATACGGAATGCCGCGAAAGAACCGGAGATCGTGGATCTTGCGAATTTTCTGAATAAAATGGGAGCGAAGGTATCGGGCGCGGGCGGCGCGGTGATCGCGGTGGAGGGGGTTAAAAAATTGCACGGCGTGGAATATACGCCAATACCCGACCGAATCGAAGCGGGCACCTTTCTCATTGCGTCGGCGATGTGCGGCGGAGAACTTGAAATAAAAAACGCAAAATCGGATAATATTGCGTCGCTTATACATAAACTTTGCGAAATCAGTTGCAAAATTCATGAGGAAAATGGTAAAATATATATCAGGAGCGGGGAGCGTCTTTCGCCGAAGATGGTGGAAACGTCGCCGTATCCCGGATTTCCGACCGATTTGCAGGCGCAGATGACGGCGTTGGCGTGCATATGCGAAGGATCGACGGTGATTGTCGAAAATCTTTTCGAAACGCGATTCAAGCATATTCCCGAGCTGATCCGCATGGGTGCGGATATAACGGTGCGGGGCAGGAGCGCGTTTGTCCGCGGGGTGAAGCATTTGAAAGGTGCGGACGTGTTTGCGGGCGATCTGCGTGGCGGGGCGGCGCTGACGCTTGCGGCGATCTCGGCGGAAGGGCTGAGCACGGTGGCCGATCTGAGTCATATCGACCGCGGGTATTCCGGATTTGAATATAAACTGCGCGGCATCGGTGCGCGCATTCGCCGCGTGAGGATCTGAGCGCGGCAATCAAAGCAAAAGAGGAGGCGTTATGCGGAGCAAACGGTTTGTGATCGTATACGCAGTAGCCGTATTTTTGATCGTATTTTTGATCACGCTCAATTCCGTGTGTGCGATCACGCGGTTTGAGGTGTACTACGATGTGGAGAGTGCGGTCATGGAGCGGAGCGCAAAGGACGTTCAGGAAACGTTGGAGAAAGAATATCTGAGGAAGAGCTATCTGTTTTTCAAGGAATCGAACGTAAAGGATGTCGTTGCGCAGGAAAGCGGCGGGTATTTGGAAGTCACGAAGGTGGAAAAGCATTTTCCCAACCGGATAACCGTCATGGTGCGGGAGCGGATGGAAAACTTTGCTTTCAAGCGCGGCGACGACGAAAAATACTATGTGGTCGGCGACGACGGAACGGTGCTTGCGATCAAGGATGAAAACGTAAACAATATTGCGGGCAGCAATATTGAGATTTCGGGGATAGCATTCGGTGCGCACGGCGTGGGGGATGCGTTTACGGTTTCGGCGGGATACGAGTCGGCGTATGGAGCATTGAACACATTTTTTGCGGAACTGTCGGCGCGCGGGTACCGCGGCAATGTCACGAAGATCGAGTATGCGTCGACGGGGGCGTCCGATCCGCAATACGATCACGCATACTTTTATGTTCACACGGTGGAAGGCGTGCAATTCTGGATGGTCGATCCCGCAAAAGACACGCAGAGGAAGGCGGAACAGGTGCTGACCGTTTATGAGAATCTGTAGGACGCGCGGCGCATGGAGGGTTATATTTACGTGGGAGCGGACGACGCGCAGTATTCCACGAACGTGCCCGTACTGTGATAAAAAAATATCGAAACGTTCCCTGAAAAATGTGTTCCGGGAACGTTTTTTTATTGACAAAAAAATAAAAATACTTTATAATAGTGTTTGTATAATAACACTGAAAAAACGAGAGAAAAACGGAGAGGAAAATGAGCCGCAAGAGCGTAGCTGTGCTGGACGTGCGTTCGGCGTCCGTGACGGTCCTGATCGGGGAGCGCGGAGTGAACAACACCTTTGTTTTCAAGGGTATTCATAGCGAGGCATACGACGGGTTTGCGGATGCGGAGTTTTTTGATCTGGGCGGACTGCAAAAGGCGGTGTTTGCGTCGTTGACGGAAGCGCAGCGCAGTTACGGCGAGCGTATCCGTGAGGTGTACGTAGGTGTTCCGGGCGAGTTTTGCAAAGTGGTGACGAAGCGTTGTTTCATGAGCTTTCAGAGCAAGCGCCGTGTGACGGCATACGATCTGACGTCGTTGTTCGGCCAGGGGTATTCGGACGAAGAGCAGGGATATGTTCTTATGCGCAGAAGCGCCGTGTGTTATATCACGTCGGACAAGCGCCGTACGATCGATCCTGTCGGGATGGTTTCGGATTCATTGGAAGGGCATCTTTCTTATTTTCTCGCGGATATGCGGTTTACGGAGATATTCCGCAACATGCTTGCGGAATACGGGATAACGAAGGTGGAATTTTTGCCCACGTCGTTGGCGGAGGCGCTGTATCTGATCCCGTCGGAAACGCGCGATGAGTGTGCGATCCTGTTGGATATCGATAAACTTTCCATGACGTTCAGCATCGTCTGCGGGAACGGCATTGTCTATCAAAACGCCTGTTCTGCGGGCGGCGGGCATGTAACGGCGCAGCTTTATACGGGCGATGATGCGGCGGACATACCGTTTGACGTTGCGGAAGCGATGATCTCAAAGATCAATCTTTCCAGCAAAGAATCTGCGGAGTCCTCGATCGAGTATATAGATAAAATGCAATCGTATGTTCTGCCTGTGCGTTTTTTGAAGGAGCGGGTGAAGGAAGGGTTGGATCTTCTCTGTGAAGTGATCAATCAATGCCTGGAATTGTACGGAGACAGGAACATCGATTATAAGCCGATCCTGTTGACGGGCGAAGGGATCACGGGGATCCGCGGTGCGCGGGAGCATCTTTCGGGGCGTTTGAACAAGGTTGTGGAAATTGTTGCGCCCAAACTGCCTTATTATAACAAAGCGGCGCAGAGTTCGCATCTGAGCCTTTTGAATATGGCGCTTGAGACCAAGCGCGAAAAAAGTTTTTTACATAAATTTTTTAAGGGAATCGGAGGGTAAAAACCATGTTTAATAGTTTGGACAGTCTGTCCGGAGTGGCAAGGATCAAAGTTATCGGCGTCGGCGGCGCGGGGAACAACGCGGTCAACCGCATGATCGAGGCGGGGATCCAGAGTGCAAGCTATGTGGCAGTCAACACGGACAAGCAGATCCTTTTGCTGTCCAAAGCAGAAAACAAGATCCAGATCGGTTCGACCCTGACAAAGGGGCTCGGAGCGGGTGCGGAACCTGAGGTGGGAAGAGCTGCGGCAGAGGAAAGCAAAGAGGTGCTGACCGAAGCCGTAAAAGATACAGATCTTTTGTTCATAACGGCGGGCATGGGCGGCGGTACCGGAACGGGGGCTGCGCCCGTGATTGCGAAGATCGCGCGCGATCTGAAAATTTTGACGATCGCGATCGTGACCGAACCGTTTAATTTCGAAGGCAAGAAACGTATGGACAATACGGCGAAAGGGCTGGAGAATCTGAAAAAATATGTCGATACGCTGATCATAATTCCGAACGATAAGATTACGAGCGTCGTGCCCAAGAACACGCCGATGGTGGAAGCGCTCCGCGTTGCGGATGAAATCTTGAAGCAAGGTATCCGCGGCATTGCCGACCTGATCGTGAATCCCGCGCTGATCAACCTTGACTTTGCGGATGTCCGTACGATCTTGAAAGACCAGGGCCTGGCGCACATGGGCGTCGGCGTTGCGAAGGGTGAAAACAGGATCGTGGAGGCTGTCCGTCTGGCGGTCAACTGCCCGCTTCTGGAAACGACCATCGAAGGCGCGAAGGGCGTGATCTTGAACATTGTCGGCGGCAACGATCTGACGATGGACGAAGTGCAGACCGCGGCAACGCTCGTGCAGAGCGTCGTCGATTATTCGGCGAACATAATTTTCGGTGCTTGCATCGATAGCAATATCAACGACGAAGTGGAAGTCACGGTCATTGCGACGGGATTCCCGCATATCGAAAACATGTACAATCCCAAAGACGAGCGCAACGTGGCGAGTCGCAATTTCTTCGTGAACCGCGGATTGCCCGAACGCAATGCGGATGAGTCTGCGGCGCCGTCGGCTGCGCCCGTGCAGAATGCTTCCCCGTCGTATGTGCGCATGCCTTTGAACAATACGATGGCAGGGCAGCAGCCGCCTGTTTACAAACAGCCGTACCAGCAGGTACGTCAGCCGCAGTATGCGCAGCCGCAGTACGAGCAGGAAGCTCCGCAATACCAGCAGCCCGTGCAGCAGCAATATGCGCAGCAGCCTGCACAGCCGCAGTATCAGCAGCCCGTGCAGCCGCAGTACCAGCAGCAGGCGCGTCCCGCGCAGCCGCAGTATCAGCAGCCGAGTGCACCTTCGCGTCAGCCTTCGGATGCGGATAAAGAACTGCCTACCTTCGTTCAGCGTTTGTTCCGTAAAAAATAAAGAACCTTATATCCGCGCCGCAAAAAATTGCGGCGCGGATTTTATGCCGTGCAAGAGCAATGCCGCAGGCTGAAAGTTTCAGCCTGCGGCATATTTTTTTGATGTTTGTAAAATGCGCCGCAAACCGCCGCGTCAAGATTTTTTTGACGGCGGCGGTTTGCGATGCTCGGTATTGTGATATGAAGATAAAAGCGGATCCGTGATGCAAAAAACGACGGAGCGAAAAAACGGCACGCGGCGGCTTTCAGGCCGCCGTATGCCGTGAAAATACGGGCGTGTATTATTCCGCTTTTGCAGATTCTTCTGCGTATGCAGCGAGAATCGCGTTGCGCAAATTTTCGCGCGTTTCGGTGTTCAGGGGATGAGCAATGTCTTTGAACTCCCCGTCGTTGGTCTTGCGGCTGGGCATGGCAATAAACGGTCCGTCAGCACCTTCGATGACTTTAATGTCATGAACGACAAAACAATCGTCGATTGTGATGGACGCAACCGCTTTCAATTTGCTGTCGTCCTTTTTTACGAATCTGATGCGCACGTCTGAAATTTTCATTTTAATCCTCCTTATGCAGCGACGCTCCTTTAATAATTACATTCTACTATAACTTTTTTGAATTTTCAATAGACTTTCAAAAAAAAATTGAAAAATTTTGAAATTTTTTCAAATCTTTCCGAAAATTCGTTTTTTTTCGGCAATAAGCGGCATATATTTAGGGCATGGAAAGGAAATTTTGGCAAAATTTACAGAGAATCTTCTTTATCGGGATCGGCGGAATCAGCATGAGCGGTCTTGCGCTCATGCTCAGGGCGATGGGGTTCACGGTATGGGGAAGCGACGCTGCGGCAAGCCTGCAAACGGCGCGGCTGGAACAGCGGGGGGTGCGCGTTTTTATAGGGCACGATGCGGGCAATTTAAAAGATGCGGAAGTTGTCGTGGTAAATTCTGCGATCCCGCCTCGGAATCCCGAGCTTTGCGAGGCAAAAAGGCGGGGGTTGCCCGTTTACGGCAGGGCGGACGTTTTGGCACAGGTCGCGGCATGTTTCGAAAACACGATCGGGATTGCCGGCTGTCACGGAAAAACGACGGCGACGGCCATGTGCGCGCACGTAATGGAAGAATGTTCGGGGGATTGCAGTGCGCATATCGGCGGAGAGGATTTCGATTATTGCAATTTGTATTTGGGCGGCGAGAAGTATTTTGTGACGGAGGCCTGCGAATATATGGGCAATTTTCTGCATTTGCGTCCCGACGTGGCAGTGATACTGAATACCGATGCCGATCATTTGGACTATTACGGAAATGCGGAGCGGCTTGCCGCCGCATACAGGGAATACGCTTGCGGGGCGCGCGCGGTGATCGTCTGCGGGGAGGATCCCGTTTCGAAAGATCTGAAAAATGCCGTCAGGTTCGGCATGGGCAAAAATTTTGAGATCGGGGCGGAAAACGTTCGTTCGAACGGGGGAAAGTATTCGTTTCTGCTTCGCATAAAAGGGGAGATATTCGACAAAATCCGCTTGAATGTATATGGAAAGCACAACATTTACAATGCTTTGGCGGCGATCGCGGTGGCGGACCATTACGGATATCCTGCGGAGCTTGCGGTGCGCGGGCTACAAAAATTCCGCGGGATCCGCAGGCGGTTTGAGTTTTTGGGGGATATGAACGGCGCGCAAGTCATTGCGGACTACGCACATCATCCGAAAGAGATAGAGGCGTCGCTCAGGACGGCGCGCGAGGTATGCGGCGGCCGTCTGTTTGTGATTTTTCAGCCGCACACATATTCGCGGACGCGTTTGCTTTTTGATGAATTTGTCCGTGTTTTGAGTACGATGGAAAATCTTGTGATCTATAAAACATATGCGGCAAGGGAATATTTTGACGCGGCGGGAAGCGCGTTGACGCTTTCGGAAAGCCTGCCGAATTCTTTGTACGTCGAATCGCTCAGACAGCTCAAACTGTACTTGAAATGCACTCTTATGCCGGGAGACGTGGCGTTGATCCTCGGCGCGGGCGACATTTATTTTATCGCGAAAAGGCTGTTGAGCGAAGACCGCCCTTTGTGATTT
Organism: uncultured Clostridia bacterium; assembly: GCA_944341655.1. Classification (GTDB taxonomy): domain Bacteria; phylum Bacillota; class Clostridia; order Christensenellales; family Borkfalkiaceae; genus Borkfalkia. Next base: position 7,343 of record CALVMA010000020.1, read on the forward strand.
GAGGTCTGAACGAAATTGCCGCGCGGCGCATAAATGCGCGGCGCGGAGCGGGAAAGCATCGGTTGGCGGAAAAATGCGGAAGAGGGATCGTTCAAAAAAAGCGGGGGCGTCCGTAAGAAGCGGACGCCCCCGCTTTTTGCAAAGGAAAGGCAAAGCAAATGCCGCAGACGGCAAAAAATTTGCAGTCTGCGGCAGGGGCGCCTTAAAATTCGACGGGCTGACCTTTTGCCAGGCATGAATAGGTAAAATCGATAAACTGTCTTGCCCTGCGGGGGGAGCGGCCGCCTTTGAAGAGAGCCCACCGTTCGGCGAGGGCGAACAGATCCTCTTCGGGCAAGCCGATCTTGCGGTCTTCGGCGAGCTGGCGGATGATCGAAAGGTATTCCGTTTTTCCCGTGGAAGAAAAATAGACGGTCAGGCCGAAGCGGTCGGAAAGGGAGAGTTGTTCTTCCATGGTGTCGCGGGCATGGACGCTGTTTTCCCTGTCGGAAAAATTTTCCTTCAAGATGTGCCTGCGGTTGGACGTGGCGACGATCATTACGTTTGTGCCTTTTTCGCTGAGGCTTCCTTCCAGGCTGGCCTTCAGGGAGGTTACTTTTTCGTCGTGTTCTTCGAGGGAAAGATCGTCGATGAACAGGAAAAATTTAAAAGGCAGGCCTGCAAGCGCTTCTTTGATCGCGGAAATTTCCTTGATGCGGTCTTTTGTTACTTCGACGGCGCGCAAGCCCTGTTCCGCGTACTTGTTCAATATGGCGTGAATGGTGGAAGATTTTCCCGTGCCCTTGTCGCCGTACAGCAGCATGTTCGAATAGGGCAATCCTCTGATAAAATTGACGGTATTGTCTTCGACGGCCTTTTTTTCGGCTTCGTAGTCTTTTAAGTCGGCCAGCGAGATGTCGGAGGTGTTGCGGACGGGTTTGAGTGCGCCGTCTTCGAAAGTGAAAGCCTTGTTGCCGATATAGACGCCGTATCCGTTGCGGCGGTGGAAAGCGCAAAGCTTTTCCATGGTTTCGACGGAATCCCATTGTTTGCCGAAGATCCCGTCATCGTTTCCGGAGCGGATGGCGGGCAAGCCGTCTTTTATGGCTTGGGAGATCTTTGCGCCCGGGCAATCGGCGCTGGAAGCGAGGGATTGCAGGATGCGCAGATCGTGGGCGAACGCGCGGCGGATGTTGTCGTTGAGTTTGCCGGCAAAAGCGCGGCGCGCAAACAAGTTATCGTCGTATAAAACTTTATGTGCGACGTAAGCGCCGAACGTGTCCTGCATGTCCTCTGCGAGCAAGATCCCCGCGGCGCGGGCGTAAGAGGCTGGATCGTCCTGCGCAGCCGCCTGCAGATAGGCAGAAACGGCTTCGTCTTTCAAAACGTCCCCGAGCAAAACCAGGGTTTCCGTTCCGAATGTTTTCATTTTTTTGAATGCTCCGTTGAATTTTTTTAATATTATAACTTTTTTTGGCGCGGAAAGCAATTATTTACGCGCATGATTGTGCGGAAAGTTATTCATAAAATCGATTGAGCATATCCGTAAAATTAATAAATAAAATCGTGTAATTGCTTGACGGAAAGGCTGACAGGTACTATAATATTAGCAGACTAAAACGGAAAAATTTTTTGCGGAGGGAATCAACTATGGCAAAAATATATTATCAGTCGGATTGCGATATCAGTCTTTTGAAGAACAAGACGGTTGCGATCATCGGTTATGGCAGCCAGGGCCACGCGCATGCGTTGAACTTGAAAGACAGCGGTGTGAAAGTGGTGGTAGGGCTTTATGAAGGAAGCAAGTCCTGGGCGAAAGCGGAAAAGGCCGGTCTGAAAGTCATGACGGCGTCGGAAGCGGCGAAAGTTGCGGATATCATCATGATCCTGACGCCGGACGAAAAGCAGGCGAAGATTTACAAAGAGAGCATTCTTCCCAACCTGAAAGAGGGCAAAGCGCTTGCTTTTGCGCACGGGTTTAATATTCATTTCAAGCAGATCATTCCTCCTGCGGACGTAGACGTATTCATGATCGCGCCGAAGGCTCCCGGTCACACGGTCCGCAGCGAATATGTGGCGGGCAAGGGAACGCCTTGCCTGGTAGCGATCCATCAGGATGCCACGGGCAAAGCGCTGGATATTGCGCTGGCGTATGCGGCGGGCATCGGCGGTTCGCGCGCGGGTGTTTTGGAAACGACGTTCAAGTGCGAAACGGAGACGGACCTTTTCGGCGAACAGGCGGTTCTCTGCGGCGGCGTGACGGCGCTGATGAAGGCTGGTTTCGAAACGCTTGTGGAAGCGGGATACGATCCGAGGAACGCTTATTTTGAGTGCATTCATGAAATGAAACTGATCGTGGATCTTATCTATAAGGGAGGTTTCTCCATGATGCGTTACTCCATTTCCGATACGGCGGAATTCGGCGATTATGAGATCGGCAAACGCATCATTACCGAAGACACGAAGAAAGAGATGAAGAAAGTGTTGGAGGAGATCCAGGACGGTACGTTTGCGAGCAAATGGAGCGCCGAGAACAATAACGGCCGCGCACATTTTATCGCGAAACGCGCATTGGAAGCGTCGCATCAGCTGGAAGAAGTGGGTGCGGAGCTGCGTAAAATGTACTCATGGAGCAATGAAAAGGAAGATATGTAATCGGGTTTTCCGAACAAAAAGGAGCCTCCGGTCAAACCGAAGGCTCCTTTTTCATGTTATTTATTATTTACGGCTTTTAAATCTGGCAGGCAGGCGGATCTCCCGATGGCACAATACGGTATGACGGGCAGGGGCGCTTGCAAACCTTGCAACCGGGCAAGGCGGAGCGCCCGATGGCGCAAGGTACGGCACGGGGGCAGGGGCGCCCGCAAGCCTTGCGGCACTGGGGCGGGCGGAACGTCTTTACGGATCGGGATCCCGCCTCGGTTTTGATCTTCGCGCATTATTATGCGCGCGCGAGAAATTTCAAAAAAATCCTGTATTTTAATTGAATTATGCGGGGAAAAATGGTATAATAAATTTGTATCAGTTTCGGGTCACGGGACGAAAACATAAAGAAATAATCGCGGAAGGGAGAAACGCATTGAATAACTTGGGAAGAGGCTCAGAGAACAACAAAAAAGATAAAGACGGGATTTTTACGCGGGAAACGGCGGGATTGGTGTTGATCCTGTTTTCGGCGATCGCGCTGGTGATATTGATATCTCGCAGGGTTATTTTCGGGAACGTAGGCTTTGCGATCAGTTCGTTTTTGCTGGGAGCGTTCGGATATTGTTCTTACGCGGTGCTTGCGTCGCTCATTTATGCGGGGATCGTTTTGCTTACGGGCAAAAAGTTCACGTCGAGGCGCAGGCTTGTCACGCTTTGCGTATTGCTGTTTGTATTTTTGGTCTGTTTGGTTCATACGATCACGGCGGCGGCAGGCGGGATCGCGTACGGCAGTTACGGTGAGTATTTATCGGCGTGTTACAAAGCGGGCGAAAACGATTTCTTCCGTACGACGGGCGGAGGAGCTGTGATCGGGCTGATCGTTTATCCTGTCGTGAAGCTGACGACGTCGATAGGCGGCTATATTATTTTTTCCTTGCTGATTTTGGGAACGAGCTATCTGATCTACGCGACGGAGTCTGCGGAAAAAGCCGCAAAGAAGCGTGAAAGCGAGGCGCCGTCGGCGGCGGACTATGCCACGGCGGACACGTCGGCACTGTATTCTTTGAATTATGCGGATCCGCAGCAGCAGGCTCCGTCGTCGCAGCCGTATGCGGCGCCGACGGATGCGGCCGTGCCTGCGGCGGAGCAATACACGCCTCCCGCGGAGAATTCTGCGGAGCGTTCCAGGCGGCTGTATGCCATCGGCGACGAATTTGACATGAAGAGCAGGCGCGAGCTGCGGCAGGAAACGCGCCGAGCGGAAGGGGAGCGGCGCCAGAAAGCGCAGGAGCAGCAGGCGGTGCAACCGACCCCGTATGCGCAGAGCCACAGCATTTTGTATCCGGACCGCAAAGGGGCGGGGGATTACAGCTGGTACAATGAGCGGTTCGGGTCGGGCGGATCGTATTCGTCGGGAGCTTCGCGCTCGTCGAAGCCCGTGGAGCCGGCTCCTTACGGAAGCTATACTTCCAACGGTATTTTCGATAAAGATTCCTATTTCAACAATCCGAACCGCGGGGCGATCAGCCGCGAACAATATTCCAACAATTTCCGTGCTCCCGGCAGTACGAATTTTTCGGAAGGCCACGAGCTGAGCGCGCAGCGTACGCCGGCGCCGAAGCCTGCGCAGCAGGAAACGCAGCAGCCTGCAAAACAGGAAGAAAAGCCTGCGCAGACTTATTCGGAACTGTTTGCGGACGATGCCGAAAACAACATCACTTATACCGAGCGTCCGAAGAAGATCGTCGCGGAATCGACGGAGCAGGAAACGCGCAAGACGGAAGATTTTTACCGCAACGACGTGCGTACGGATTATTCTTCGCACACGGGGATGCCCGAACATCGGTCTGTTTCCGAAGGCGTCAAAGATTCTGCAGCGTCGGCGGTTTATGAGCAGCCGGCGGAAAGGCCTGTGCGTCCGTCCGAGCCGGTCCGCGATCCGTATATTTCGAAGGATGCGTCCGAATCCAAACCCGTTTCGGAAGGAATGGATGTTTCCGAAACGATGCGCAGGGTAGGATTCGGCAGTTTGCCCTCCCGCCGCGGCGGGAGCGACACGTCGGTACAGCAGCCCCGGCAGGAAACGCCGCGCGCCGGCGATGTACGGGCGTTCGATCCGCCGAAAGAGGACGTTTCGTCATACACGGACGAGAGTATTTCGCCGCGGACAAGGCGGCAGGAACCGCCTCGGATGCGGGAAGAAAAGCCGACCGGGGGAGAGCCTTTTGCCGAGGCGGGCGAGAACGAGCCGGAAGAATCGGGGCTCAAACCCATAACGGACGGTTTTGATTCGGCTGTCAATCTTTTTGATGAAGATGTTCCGGAAGAATCCGTCGTTCCTGACGCAATGGAACAGATCCGCTCGCGCCGCGCGCAGGAGGAGCCTGTCCTTCCGTCTCGCGAGCGCGTCCCGCAAACGGCGAACACGGAGTCGCGGCCCAAGCACGTCTATGCGCGTTACAATCCGCCTTCGCTGGATCTTTTGCGCGATTATGCGGCGGTTGCGGTCGATCCGGAAGAGGTGGAGATCAACAAAGAGATCATTGTCGAGACGCTTGCCAACCTGAAAATTCCCTGTGAGGTCGTAAAAGTGACGCAGGGGCCCGCGGTCACGCGCTACGATATTGAGATCCCCGGGAATATTCCGTTGGGCAGGGTGCTCGGATGCGACAAGGAGCTGGCGATGCGTCTGCACGCGAAAGACGGCGTGAATATGCAGACGAACTATGAGAACGGCTCGGTCAGCGTGGAAGTTCCGAACAAACAGCGCGCCACGGTAGGCCTGCGCGAGATCATCGGTGCCCCCGCGTTTACGAATGCGCGTCCCGGCGCATTGATGTTCGGGCTCGGCAAGGATATCGAGGGCCGTTCGATCTGCGGCGATATCACGAAGATGAAGCATTTGCTTGTCGCAGGATCCACCGGTTCGGGAAAAAGCGTATGTCTGAACGCGCTGATCATCAGTTTGCTGTATAAATACAGTCCGGAAGATCTGCGCATCATATTGGTAGACCCTAAACAGGTAGAATTCAATATTTACGAAAAATTGCCGCACCTGATGATCAACGAGATCATTTTCGAGCCGGCAAAAGTGGTGACGGTGCTGAACTGGGCGATCGCGGAAATGGAGCGTCGGTACAGCCTTTTCAAAGAAAAGACGAAATCCGGAACGCTTGTGAGGGAGATCGACGAATTCAACGCGCATCTCAATGCGGACGAAGAAAAACTACCCAAGATCGTGATGATCATAGACGAGCTTGCCGATCTGATGTCGGTGGCGAAGAAGGACATCGAAGACAGGATTCAGCGTCTGACGCAGAAATCGCGTGCGGCGGGGATACATCTTGTGCTTGCCACGCAGCGTCCGTCCGTCAACGTCATTACGGGCGTGATCAAATCCAATTTGCCTACGCGCATAGCGTTCCGCGTCACGCAGGAAGTGGATTCGCGCACCATTCTCGACGAGTCGGGCGCGGAAAAACTTCTCGGCAACGGCGATATGCTTTACCGTACGGACACGATGACATTCCCGTTCCGTGTGCAGGGGGCGTTTTTGAGCTCGCAGGAAGTGCAGGACGTCGTTTCCTATGTAAAAGAGCACAACGAAGCGTATTACGACGACCGCGTCACGGAATTTTTAAACAATGAAAACGGCAGTGTCGGCGGCGGTGACGCGGGAGATGAAGACAGTGTCGAAGCGGTGTACATCGACGCGTTGCGTTATGTTGTTTCCATCGGGCAGGCGTCGATCTCGATGATCCAGAGAAAATGTTCGGTCGGGTATCCCAAAGCGGGCAAGATCATCGAGTGGATGGAGAATATGGGATACATCTCGGCGTTTGACGGGGCGAAAGCGCGCAAAGTACTCCTGACGCAGGAAGAATTTGACAGCAAATACGGCGACTACGGAGAATGAGCATGCTTGAAAGTAAAAAATTCGGAATGATTTCGCTGGGTTGCGACAAGAACCGCGTCGATGCCGAACGGCTGTTGGGCATACTGCGTGAAAAGGGGTATTGCGTGACCGACGATATTTCCGAGGCGAACATACTGATCGTGAACACCTGTGCGTTTTTGGAGTCGGCGAGGAAAGAGGCGATCGGCGCCGTGCTGGACTGTGACGGGTAGAGGGGCGGCAATCTGGAAAAGATGGTCGTTTCGGGGTGTTTTAGGGAAAAATTTGCGGATGAGCCGTTTGCGTCGCTGTCGAAAGCGGCCGTGCTGTTAGGGTG
>CALVMA010000021.1 GCA_944341655.1 uncultured Clostridia bacterium
CATGATATTTTTGCGCTGCTGTTGTTTGATTGTTTTTTAACTTGGTTTGCGCATCGAAAAAATATCATGGCGCTTTTGGCGGGAGAGGAACATCATACGTCGGTGAAAAAACTTTCGCACGGAGGAAAAAAAGACGCGTGAATTTTCGGGTATAGTCATTTTTGAAAAACAGCCCTCATATACTGAACTGTAACAGGCGGATACGGGGGCACGGCAGGGAAACGGCTTCCGTATATCCAACGTATTTGGTATATGGAGGCTGTTTTTATGTCGAATGAAATTTATGCGGGGCTTAAAAAGCGGACGGGCGGAGAGCTGACGCTCGCTGCGGTGGGCGCGCCCGGCGTGGGCAAGAGCGCGTTCGTGCGCGTTTTTGCAAAGAATGTTTTCGGGAAAGAGGCGCAGGAAGGGGAGGTCTGTTCGGCGGGCGGAGCGGTGCCTGCGGGGGACGGATCGCTGGACCTTTCGGTCCGCGAATGCGCCGTCGCGGAGGCATTGCGGATGACGGCGGCGGTGGTCGTCGTGACGGACGGCAGTTTCGGGGATTCCCGCGACGCGTCGGTCAAAGCGGAAGAGGGGATCGTACAGGGATTGAAGCAGGGCGGGAAACCGTATATCCTTGTCGTGAACAGCGCGGCGCCGCAGTCGGAAGAATGCCGTTCTCTGTGCGGGGCGCTGGGCGAAAAATACGGCGCGCCCGTTGTGGCGGAAAACCTGCTTTCGGGATGCGACGCGCGCGTTTTGCTGGAAACGCTGCTGCACGGTTTTCCCGTAAAGCGCCTTGATTTTTATTTTCCCGAATGGCTGCGGGTGCTTCCGTGTGAGAGCGCCATGGTATCCGAGCTTTTGGCGCACATCCGCGGCGTCGCGCCGGAGGTGGTGCGGATGAGCGATGCGTCGAAGATCTCGGACGTCTTTGCGGACGGGGACGTGTATTGCGAAACGTGCGAGACGGACGAAGGCGCGGGGGTGGTGACGTGCCGTCTTGCGGCGAAAGACGGGATGTTTTATAAGGTTTTGAGCGAGGAATGCGGCGTTGCGATCACGGACGATCTGCGTTTGATGGCATACGTGCGCGCGCTGGGGGATGCGAAGAGTTTTTATGACCGATACGGCGCGGCGTTCCGCCGCGCGGAAGAGAGCGGGTACGGGGTGAGCGTGCCCAATGAATCGGACATGAAACTTTGTCCTCCGGAACTGTACCGCAGAGGCGCGCGGAGCGGCGTGAAATTGCGGGCGGAGGCGTGCACGTATCACGTGATCAAAGTGAACGTGAGCAGCGAAGTGAGCCCGATCGCGGGGGAAGCGGCGCGCGGGGAAGAGATCGCAAAGGGCATGGTGGACAGCTACGAAAAAGATCCCGAAGGGCTGTGGAATACCGATATGTTCGGCAAGACGTTCAAAGAAATGGCGCGGGACGGCCTGTTGGAAAAAACGGTGCCCGAAGACGCGCGCGGAAAACTCCGCCGCGCGGTCACGCGCATCGTCAACGAAGGCAAAGGCGGCGTCATCTGCATTTTGCTGTGAGCGGGCGAATGAATCGTTTTCAAAGCCTCGCGGCGCAAATCATTTTGCGCCGCGAGGCTTTTTCAATGCGGCAACCCTTTTACCGCGGGAAACCGTTCGTTGCGGCAAATCTTTTGCAGGGGAAACCGTGCGTAACAGGCAAACCTTTTGCAAAGAAAACCTTTTGTGCGGTTTTTGGGGCGATTTTGCGAAGAGGCGGGCGGCGAAACGCCTGCAAAGCTCCATAAATTTGTACAGGCGTGCGAAGTCGCTTGCATTTAGGCAAAAGAAACTATATAATAAAAAGGAAAAAACAAGTTGCGAGAGTTGCGGTGAGAAGGTATTTTGTCTATTTAAAGGAATATAAGTGGTACTGCATTTTGGGTGCGGCGATGAAATGGATCGAAGCCGTGCTGGAATTGCTGGTGCCGCTCGTGATGGCGAACATTATCGACGTAGGCATCACGCAGCGCGCGAGCGTAAGTTATGTTTTGGCGGGCGGAGGAGTGATGCTGGCGATGGGCGCGGTGGGATTCGGCTGTGCGCTGTTTTGCCAGCGGAGCGCCTCGATCGCGTCGCAGGGGTTTGGCACGAACGTGCGGAACGCGTTTTTTCGGCACATCAACACGCTGAGTTACCGGGAGCTGGACAAGATCGGGACGGCGTCGCTGATCACGCGCACGACCAACGACGTCAACCAGATGCAGAGCGCGGTGGCGATGATCATACGTCTTGTCGTGCGTGCGCCGTTCATTGCGGCGGGCGCGGTCGTGCTGTGTTTTGTGATCGACTGGCAGATCGGATTGCTTGTGACGGCGGTATCTGTTCTTGTGGGCGCGGTGCTGTGGGTGATCATGCACAAAACGGTGCCGTACTATTCCAAGAACCAGAAAAAGCTGGACAGGCTCGCGCAGATCACGAACGAGAACCTGGAAGGCGCGCGGGTGGTGCGTGCTTTTTCGCGGCGCGAGGGCGAGCGTGCGCGTTTCGGCGCGGCGGCGGACGACATGCTGGACAACTCCTTAAAGATGGGCAGGATTTCGGCATGGCTGAACCCGTTGACGTATGCGATCGTCAATTTCGGCGTGGCGCTGATCCTGTTGCTGTGTGATTTCAAAGTGCATTCGCCGTCCGGGTTTTCGAGCGGGGACATAGTCGCATTGATCAATTACATGGCGCAGATCCTGAACGCCATGATCGTGATTTCCAACCTTGTGTCGCTGTTCACGAAGGCGCACGCGTCGATGAACCGTGTGAGCGAAGTTTTTGATCTTCATACGAGCATCGAAGAGGGCGGTGATGCGGAAGCGGATTCGGAAGCGCCTGCGGTGGAAATGCGGGGCGTTTGTTTTTCGTATGCGGGCACGGAACAATATTCTCTGACGGACGTCGAGCTGACGATCCCGCGGGGGGCGACGGTCGGCATTATCGGAGGAACGGGCAGCGGGAAGAGTACGCTCGTACAGTTATTGCCGCGCCTTTACGACGTCGGAGCGGGCAGCGTGAAGATATTCGGGCACGACGTGAAGGAATATCCGTTGCGCAAGCTGCGGGAAATGTTCGGCGTAGTGCCGCAGAACGCTTCGCTGTTTTCGGGGACGGTGCGCAGCAATCTTCGTTGGGGGAAGTCCGATGCGACGGACGAAGAGATGGAAGAGGCGCTGAAAGTGGCGTGCGCCTATGGTTTTATAAAAGAGAAAGGCGGATTGGACCAGGCGGTGACGGAAGGCGGAAAGAATTTTTCGGGCGGACAGCGCCAGCGTCTGACCATTGCGCGGGCGCTGGTGGGGCGTCCTGCGCTGTTGATCCTGGATGACAGCTGTTCGGCGCTGGATTTTGCTACGGACGCGAAGGTTCGAAAGAACATCGGGGCGCTGAAAAGCGTCACGACCATATTGATTTCCCAGAGGGCATCGTCGATCAAGAATGCGGACACGATCTATGTTCTCGAAGACGGTAAGATTGCGGGGAGCGGAAAGCACGAAGACCTGTACAAGGATTGCGCGCTGTACCGAGAGATTTGCGATTCGCAGGCGAGGGCATGAACATGAGCAAAGATTCGGAAAAGAAAAAATTCAAGCGGGGGATAACCCGCCGTTTGCTCACGTATGTGCGGCCGTACAGGGGATACGTGATCGGCGCGGCGATATTCAGCGTGCTGTATGTGGCGTTTGTATTGGTCGGCCCCGTGCTTTCGGGCCGGGCGATCGACGCGATGTTCGAAGAGAGCAAATTTTTGGAGCGGGTGTGGATCCTGCTTGCGGGTTTTGCGCTTTGCGTGCTTTTGGCGTCGCTGGCGCAAAAGCTTTTGGGGAACTGCGTCAACAGTCTTTGCTATAAACTGGTCAAAGATCTGCGCAGGGATGCGTTCGACAGCCTGACGGCGTCGCGGATCCGATACATCGACACGCATGCGCAGGGCGACGTAATGGCGCGCATCGTCACGGACGTCGACATCGTCTCCGACGGTTTGTTGCAGGGCGTGGCGCAGCTGTTCACGGGCGTGATGACCATTGCGGCGACGCTGGTGGTGATGTTTGTGATCAACTATGTGATCGCGCTGGTGGTCGTGGTGCTCACGCCGCTGTCTCTTTTCGTGGCGGCGTTTATCACGAAGCGCACGTTCAAGAGTTTTACGAAGCAGGTGCGCGTGCAGGGCGAGCTTGCGGCGCACACCAAGGAATTGCTGGGCGGGCAAAAGACGGTCATTCTTTTCAACGAAGAAAGCGCGTCGTGCGAGCGTTTTGAAGAGATCGACGCGCGCCTGTACGAGATCGGCTGGCGGGCGCAGTATTACAGCGCGCTGACCAATCCGAGTACGCGTTTCGTGAATGCGGTGATCTATGCTTTTGTGGGCGTTTTGGGCGCGGTGTTCTGCATTTTGAGCGCGCAGGACGGGGGCGTCCTGCGGCTGGGCGCGCTCACGCTCAGCGGATTTACGGTGGGCATGCTTTCGGTGTTTTTGAGCTATGCGAACCAGTACACGAAGCCGTTCAACGAAGTTTCGAACGTAGTCACGCAGCTGCAGAACGCGTTTGCGTCCGCGGCGCGCGTATTTGAAGTGATCGACGAGCAGGGAGAAGAACTCGGAGGCAAAAACCGCATCGGGAAGGTGCGCGGCGATATCCGCATCGAGCATGCGAGCTTTTCTTACGAGCCTGAGCAAAAGCTGATAGAGGATCTGAACGTCAGCGTGAAAGCGGGGAGCAAAATAGCGATCGTCGGCCCGACGGGATGCGGCAAGACGACGCTGATCAACTTGCTGATGCGCTTTTACGATCTGAAAAGCGGAGCGATCTACGTGGACGGCGTGGACGCGCGTACCATTCCTCTGGACGAATACAGGAAGATGTTCGGCATGGTCTTGCAGGAGAGCTTTCTGGCGGGGGAAACGGTGGCATGGAACATTGCCTACGGAAGCGAGAACGCCACGCGCGAGCAGATCGAAAAGGCGGCGAAGGCGGCGTACTGCGATTTCTTTATCCGCAACCTTGAAAAGGGTTACGACACGGTTTTGACGGGCACGGTAAACATATCGCAGGGGGAGAGGCAGCTTTTGTGCATAGCGCGGGTGATGCTTGCGGATCCTCCGATGCTGATATTGGACGAAGCCACGTCCAATATCGACACGATGACGGAAATGCGCATTCAGAAGGCGTTCAAAAAAATCATGCAGGGCAGGACGTCGTTTATTGTGGCGCATCGGCTTTCGACGATTTTGGATGCGGATCTGATCCTCGTCATGAACCGGGGCGCGGTGATCGAGCAGGGCACGCACGAGCAGCTGATGGCAAAGAAAGGCTTTTACTGGAATCTTTATAATTCGCAGTTTGCGAAGTAGCGCAATGCCGCGCCGCAATTAAAATTGCGGCGCGGCATTTTTGCGCTGCTTTTTGCCCGAACGCAAAGGGAGCCGCCCGCAAATTTTTTGCGGACGGCTCCCTTTGCGTTTTTCGCGGAGCAACGAAGAAAAATGCTCCGCGCCCCGTCTCCGAGGGGCATGCCTTTTTCCCGAAAAGACGTCGCAGGCCTCGGCAAAGTTCGGATCGCGCAGGCCTCGGCTGAAAAGATTTGTCAGTGCTGCGGCGTCCGTTTTCCGTTTTTATCGATAAGCATGGTGGGGCGTTCGTCTTTGAGCGCCATCAGGTATTCGTTGTATTGCTCGTCGGTCAAAGTCATTATTTTTTCTTTTTTCTTTTTCGCCATGGGAAGATATCCTCCGAAAAAATTTCTGCATTGAGTATGCGCAATTTTATTCTTTTTTATAACTTTGCGGCGCGAAAGGGCGCAAGCGCCGCGGCGGCGCATAAACAGCCCGAGGGCTGCGCATACTGCTTGCAGGAGGTAACAGCGAAATGTTTATTGCCAATCTGATATCGTACATTCTTGTTTTGCTGGGCGCAGTCAACTGGGGATTGTACGGGGTTTTCAATTTCAACCTCGTATCCGCCATTTTCATGGGGGAACGGAGCGTCGGGGCAATCATCACGTATGTCGTCATCGCGCTGGCGGCGATCTGGCTGATCGTCTATACCGTCTTCGCAAACGGCATTCTTCGCTTTACGAACAGGCGCGAAGATCACGCCTGAGTAAGCACGGCAAGAGGCGGACGCTTTTCAATGCGTCCGCCTCTTGCCGTGTCCGCACTCTGTATTTTGTGAAAAAAACGTGCCTGCGGGCACATAAATTTTCACCAAAAATTAACATGCCCGCCCTTGACAAATTTGTTCGTTTGGCATATAATAAATATGTAAATAGTTATTAGTAGAAATTATTTGCAGTATTGTCATAAAAAACAATTACTCGGTAAAAAAGAAACATGACCGGGCATGACAGGAGGTCGTTATGGAGTTTGTGGAATTTCAAAACGTAAGCAAGGTATATACAATGGGGACGAACAAGATCCGTGCGGCGGACGGCGTAAATTTCACCATAAAAGAAGGGGAATTCTGTGTGATCGTAGGGCCGAGCGGAGCGGGAAAAACGACGGTATTGAACATGCTTGGGGGCATGGACGAAGTAAGCGGCGGCAAGATCTATGTAGACGGAGTGGAAGTAAGTGCTTTCAACGAGCGCAAGCTGACCGATTACAGGCGGTACGACGTGGGGTTTGTCTTTCAGTTTTACAATCTGATCCAGAATCTGACGGCGAAAGAGAATGTAGAGATCGCGTCGGAGATCTGCAAGAAGCCGTTGCGGGCGGAGACGGTGCTCAAGAGTGTCGGGCTTGCGGATCGCATGAACAATTTTCCTGCACAGCTTTCGGGCGGGGAGCAGCAGCGCGTGTCGATAGCGCGGGCGATCGCGAAGAATCCGAAGCTGCTTTTGTGTGACGAACCGACGGGGGCGCTGGACTATGAGACGGGCAAGGGGATATTGCGTTTGCTGCACAAAGTGTGCCGTTACAAGAAGAAGACGGTCATAGTGATCACGCACAACCAGGCGATCACGCAGATGGCGGACAGAGTGATCCATATCAAGAACGGAAAAGTATTTTCGGAGGAAACGAACGATCATCCTGCGGACGTATCGGTGATCGAGTGGTGAGTTTGCGGTATCACCGCGGGGAGGTGACGGCATGAAAAAGTTCAGTAAAAATATCGCAAAAGAATTTACGACGGGCTTTGGGCGTTTCATAGCGATCATGGCGATCATCGCGCTGGGGGTAGGATTTCTGATCGGCGTGATGCAGGCGACGCCTGACATGAAGCGCACGATGGACGATTATTACACTGAGAACAACGCGTCGGACGCGACGGTGAAGGGAACGTTCGGGCTGACGCAGGAGGATGTGGACGCGATCGTTTCGGATGAGAACGTGAGTGCGGTGACGCAAGTGATTTCGACGGATGCGCAGATCGAGGTTAACGGGAAAGAGGTGATCGCAAGGTTTATCGGAACGGATCTGGATGCGCAATATCTGAACACTTTGACGTTGAAGGAAGGGAGGATGCCCGAAAAGGGCAAGAACGAAGTTGTGGCGATCCTCTCGACGAACAAATTTGAAAACGTCGTGATCGGGACGAAAGTTCGGCCGGATACGGAAGTTGCGACGTACGGCGACGTATATCGCGGGACGGAGTATGAAGTCGTGGGGATCGTGACGTCGCCCGATTACTATTATCTGGACGGCAGGGAAGTATCGGCGCTCGGCACGGGCGTCGTGGGGACGGTCTTGTACGGATATTCGGAGGATTTGTACGACCTGCAGAAGGACGGCTCGGTATTTTCTTATTTGAACAGCGCGTTCATGGGGGAAGAGAAGGCGGAGATCGTATGTACGGACGTATGGATCAGAGTGCGGGGCGCCGACGAATACAGGCGTTTTTATGACGATTACAAAGACTATGTTTTGGAGAAGTGTTCGGCTCTGGAGTCGCTGGGCGAAGAGCGGAGCGCGCTTTTGAACGAGTCGGTGACGAAGCTGCGCGACTTTGCGGGGATGATGGGAATGGAGATGAGCATTCCGGACGCGCAGTGGTATGTGCTTGACCGTATGGGCACGAACGTAAGTTATGCCAGCTTTGACATGAACGTGGAGAAGGTCGAGAATATTGCCGGTATTTTCCCCATATTCTTTATACTTGTGGCGGCGTTGGTGGCGCTGACGTCGATGACGCGCATGGTGGACGAAGACCGCATGCAGATCGGGACGTTCAAGGCTCTGGGGTACAGCCGCGGCAAGATCATGAGCAAATATCTGATCTATTGCTGTCTTGCGAGCATTATCGGGTGTATCGGCGGAATACTGTGCGGATTTGCGTTGCTGCCCTCGGTTTTCTGGCAGGCGTACGGCACGATGTATCAGTTGCCCGCGCTTTCTTTGGGGTTCAGCTGGGTATTTGCGGTTGCGGTATTTGCGATTTCCATTCTCGGCACGGCGCTTGTCACTTGGGGTGCATGCCGCAATTCTCTGCGCGAGAAGCCTTCCCGGCTCATGCAGCCGAAGGCGCCCAAACCCGGCAAGCGGATCCTGCTGGAGCGTGTCGGCTTTTTCTGGAAGCCGTTGAAATTCAAATGGAAGGCGACGATCCGCAACATTTTCCGTTACAAGAAGAACATGTTTTTGACGATCCTGTCGGTCATGGGATGCACGGCGCTCATACTGACGGGGTTCGGGCTGAACGATTCTGTCAACGATGTTTCCGAATTGCAATACGACAAGGTCATATTGTATGATACGGTGATCGAATATACGGGAGAGATTTCCGAAACGGAAGGCGAACTGCGTGAATTTATCGGGGACGTATCCGAGGAGGGAGAAAAATATCTTTCCGTGTATATGGAGAGCGGGCGTCTGATTTTCGGAGAAGGCGCGATGGCGGCGAGCGAGACGGTCGATCTTTTCGTGGTGGAAGACGCGGAGCAATTTAATTCGTTTGTCAGCTTGCATGAACGCGAAAATTCTGCTATAATAGATATGACGAAGGGAACAGAAAGCGCGATCGTGCTTCCGGAGAACATCGCGATCGTGTACAATATCCGTGCGGGCGACGTACTGCGTTACAGTAAATCGGGATCGGATTCCGTGGAAGTGACGGTGCTGGGCGTATGCGAGAATTATACGGGCAGTTATGCCTATATGTCCGCGCAGGCGTACGAGTCGCTGTTCGGTGAATTGCCGGCGCACAATACGCTGCTTGTGAAATCGGGTGTTGCGGCGGAAGACGTGGATGCGGTGACGAAAGCGATTTTGTCGGACAACGGAAACACGACGGCGGAAGTTTCGTCGGTGGAGTTTACGCTGTCCACGCGGGAATCGCTGGAAGGATTGGGCTCGACGATGGGGCTGATCATAGCGGTTCTGGTGATCAGTGCGGGCGCGCTTGCGGCGATCGTGCTGTACAACCTGACGAACATCAACATAGAAGAGCGGCGGCGCGAGATCGCGACGCTGCGCGTACTCGGATACCGAAAGTATGAAGTGGCGGGCTATATTTACAGGGAGAGCGCGATCCTGACGGTGGCGGGCACGTTGCTGGGCCTGTTGCTGGGGGTATTTTTGCATCGGTTCATCATCAACAGGGTAAACAGCGTAACGATGATGTTTGCCAGATCGATCGGCGGACTGAGTTTTCTGTGGGCGTTTTTGATCACGATCGCGTTTGCGGCGTTGGTGTACGCATTCATGCTGATCAAGCTGAACAGGATCAATATGGCGGAATCTTTAAAATCCAACGAATGAGCGGAGGAATTCGCAAGAAAATGGACAAAATAAAAGTGAGAGACGGACTGATCCGTGAATTATGGCGCATGACGAAAATGGATATCATTATTCATCTTCGTGAATTTGTGGAAGGGGAGACGGCGGCGCTGTGGTATTTGAACACGTGCGGCGCGGAGCGTGTCACCCCGTCGCAGATCAGCGACAATTTGCAGGTGAGCCGGGCGCGTGCGGCCAATATACTGCGGTCTTTACGCGAGAAACATTATGTGGAAATGGAGATCGCCGAGGGCGACCGCAGGAAAATGGACGTCATGCTGACGGAGGCGGGAAAACAGTCGCTGCAAGAGAAATACTCCTTTTTGCTGAAATATTTCGATTTGTACGTAGATGTTCTCGGAGAGGACGAAATACTCGACCTTACGCGTCTTTTGAAAAAGACGGTGGATTGCAATCTTTTGCTCGATCCGAAAAAATGCGGAGAAAGCGGCGGGGAGGAAGGTGAATGATCGACAACGAATCGGGAGAGGATTATCTGGAGGCGGTGCTGCGGCTTTCGCACAGGCAAAAAGACGTGCATTCGGTGGAAGTGGCGCGGGAGCTGAACGTTTCGAAGCCTGCCGTGACGAAGGCCATGCGCCTTCTGACGGCGAAAGGGTACGTCAATGTGGTGGATAACCATATTCACCTGACGGAGAGCGGCACGGAATATGCGGAGAAGGTCTACGGCCGTCACCGCATGCTGACGGCATTTCTTTTGAAACTGGGCGTTTCGGCGCAAACGGCGGAGGCGGACGCCTGCCGCATGGAGCATATGATCAGCGAAGAAACTTTTTCGGCGGTAAAAAATTTGATGGAACGGTAAGTTTTGAGGCGGGATGCTTGCGCATCCCGCCTCAAAAGATCTATGCGTAAAACGGGTTTGCGAAATTCGCAAACCCGTTTTTTTGATATAAAGAAAAACCACGCGATAGTCGCGTGGTTGAGTTGAGGTTAACCGATGAATCTTGAAAAAAGGACTCCGATTGTGTAAAATTCAGCTGACCTGCCAGTCAGAAAAAAGTACACAATCGGAGGATATTAAAATGAGAGACTCATCTAATACCACAAACAGTTTAGCACATACGAAATGGAATTGCAAGTAT